>JBFMDV010000001.1 GCA_040753875.1 Candidatus Zixiibacteriota bacterium
ATAGTTTTTCAACAGGCCCAATCATGTGTGCCCTGGCCGGTCAGGCAGATGATCTCGGCAGCAACAAGTAGCGTCGGGCGAGGACGCCCGACGCCCCACCAGACATAGTTGCGTGCCACACAGGCCACCAACCCGCCCCAAGGAGCGGGGTACCCCACCGCTTGCGGTGGGATTACGGTTGCCGGAACATGGCAGATTACACCTTCGCCAAGAACTCCCGCTTCACTGGGCCGGATTTGACAATGCTCGGCGGGCAGCCATCGGAGAACTTCTTGAAGTTCTCGATAAACAACGCCGCCAGCATCAGATACCGGTTCTGGTACGCCGCCCTGTCGTCCCAGGTATTGATCGGGTTCAGCACTTTCTCCGGCACGCCGTCGCACGACTTCGGCACCGCAAACCCGAACACCGGATCGGTAGCAAACTGAACATTGTTTAGCCGTCCATCCAGCGCCGCATTCAACAGTGCGCGGGTGTGATGAATGCTCATCCGTTTACCGATTCCGTATGGTCCGCCGGTCCAGCCGGTGTTCACCAGCCAACAGTTAGCTTTGTGCTTCTCGATCTTGCGCGCCAGCATCTCAGCGTAGAAGTACGGATGATGCACCATGAACGGCGCGCCAAAACAGGCGCTAAAGGTGATCTCCGGCTCTTTGTTCATGTCGATCTCCGTACCGCTTACTTTCGATGTGTAACCGGAGATGAAATGATACATCGCCTGTTCCGGTGTCAGTTTGGCAATCGGCGGCATCACGCCGTTGGCATCACACGTCAGCATGATGATATTGTTCGGATGCCCTGCCATTTTTTCCGGAATCGAATTAGCGATATAACTAAGCGGATACGCCGAGCGCGTGTTTTCCGTGAGCGTGCTGTCATCCAGATCGAGTAGGCGAGTCACCGGATCGAAGACAACGTTTTCGAGAATGGTTCCAAATTTCCGCGTGCAGGCGTATATCTCCGGCTCGGCAGTGGGGGAGAGGTTGATGACTTTCGCATAGCAGCCGTTCTCAAAATTGAATACACCGTCGTCGCTCCAGCCGTGCTCGTCATCTCCGACCAGAAAGCGGTTCGGGTCGGCCGAGAGAGTAGTTTTGCCGGTGCCGGAAAGACCAAAAAACAACGCCACGTCGCCCCCCTTGCCCTTGTTGGCAGAGCAATGCATGGTCATCACGCCGTTAAGCGGAAGCAGGTAGTTCAGCAGCGTGAACACCGACTTCTTTATTTCACCGCCGTACCCGGAGCCGCCAATGATGCACAGCCGATGCTCGAAATTGAGAAGGATGAATGTCGGCGACGCCGTTCCGTCGATTTCCGGCGTTCCTCTAAACGATGGTATCGACATGACGGTAAACTGCGGAACGAACTTGCGTAGCTCGTCATGAGTTGCAGCCGGTATGAACATATTCCGCGCAAAGAGACTATGCCAGGCCAGTTCAGTGATTATGCGTACCGGTAGACGGTGATTGGGATCGGCCCCGCCATACACATCCTGCACGAACAGGTCGCGCCCCTGAAGGAACCCCTGGAGTCGTCCGTAAACAGTGTCGAACTTTTCCGCCGAAAACGGACGGTTGTACTGCCCCCACCAAATTCTATCCTCGGTGGTTGCTTCGCGGACAATGAATTTGTCGTTGGCCGCACGAGCGGTATGTTTACCCGTGTTGACCACCACCGGTCCTTGAAAGGAGAGTTTCCCTTCCGCTCGGAAAATGATCTCCTCGTACAGCGCCTCGCTGGGGAGATTCCAGTAGACGTTATGCAGATTGGTCAGACCGTGATAGGAGAGGTCGTACTCGCTCTTAACCGCTTTGGCCTCGGCCTGCGCCGGGGTTTTCAATTCCAGTATATAGTGGCTCATAGCCAGTCTCTCCTCATCTTCCGATCGCCAATGTATATCTCATTCGGGGACTCTGGATCCAGAGACCACTTGATCCGCTCCACGCCAGTCATGATCTCTTTGATCGTGCCGCAGAAACTGAGTCGCAAGTGTCCTTCCATCCCGAACTCCTTGCCGGGAACCGCCACTACCAACGCTTTTTCAAGGAGGAACTTGGACAGTTTGACCGAATCTTTCTCATAAGCGCTGAAATCCGGCAGGCAATAAAATGTCCCCTGCGGCGGAATCAGGCGGACACCGGTGAAGGCATTGAGCTCGCGCACCATGACATCGCGGTTGTTCTGGAGTGTCAGTCGGAGCGCCTCAACGCCGCTCTGGACACCGGTCAACGCGCCTGCGGCGGCCACCTGCTCGATGATCGGCGGACACGATGTGTTCTGTGCCTGCACATTGATCATCGCCTGGGTGATCTTCTTGCTCGCCACAATCCAGCCGATCCGGAATCCAGTCATGGCGTACAGTTTGGAGACACCGTTGATGACGATCATCTTGGAGGAGTCGGTATCGTCCTTAGAGAACTTGTAGCACGGAGGAGCCTGAACACCATCGAATACCAGCTTATGATAAATGTCATCCATGATAAGATAGATGCCCTTACGCTCGCAGAATTCAACCATCTCCCGGATGAAGTCTTCGGAATAGACAACGCCGGAGGGGTTGTTTGGGCTGTTTACGACGATGACCCGAGTGTACGAGCTTACGCACTTAACAATATCTTCCATGCGCGGATGAAACCGGCCATCCTCGGGTGTAACAATCACCGGCACACCGTAGACCATCTTGACGATTTCCGGGTAACTCACCCAGTACGGTGCCAGAATAATGACTTCCTCCTGAGGATTGATCAGGGTAATCATGAGGTTGTAGAAAGCCTGCTTGGCGCCGTTGGCGACAAGTATCTGCTCCGGTCCGACGAGCTTGTTGTAGTTCTCTTCGGTGTACCGCACGATTGCTTTCAGTAGTTGGGGAATCCCCTCGGTCGGAGTGTACCGTATGTCAGCGGTGGTGAGTTTGCCGGCCGCTGCGAGAATGGCATCAACCGGTACCTTGCTCTTGGGTTCACCGGCGCCGAGATGTACCACTGCTTCGCCTCGGTCGCGCAAAATCTGAGCTTTCAGATTCAGCGCCAGCGTCGGCGACTCTTTAATTTCACGAGCCAATTGGCTGATACTCATATGCTTTAACCTCGCATCAACGTCGCAATAGCAGACACATCGACAATATCGTCGGCTGAGCAGCCGCGCGACAGATCGTTGGCAGGCTTGGCCAGCCCTTGTATGATCGGCCCGGTAGCGGTAGCGCCGGCCAGTCGCTGCACCAGTTTGTATCCGATGTTGCCGGCATCAAGGTCGGGGAAAATGAGACAATTGCAGTTGCCGGCGATAACCGAACCGGGCGCCTTGGACTTCGCGACTTCCGGAATGATGGCGGCGTCCAGTTGGAACTCGCCATCGACCTTCAATTCAGGATGTTCGCGCTTAAGAACATCTATGGCTTTCAAAACCTTGTTAACATCATCGTGTTTGGCCGAGCCTTTGGTCGAGAACGATAGCATGCCGATCCGCGGCTCTTCACCGATCAGGTTCCGCATCGTATCAGCCGTGGACGCCGCAATCGAGGCAAGCTGTTCGGCGTCCGGATTGGGTACGACAGCACAATCACCAAACATAAACACTTTGTCGGTCACGTCGCGGAACTTCGGAAGTGTCATTATAAACGAACTTGATACCGTTGTGATGCTAGGCTTCAAGCCAAGCACCTGGATAGCGGCGCGGAGAACATCGCCGGTTGTGTTGATGGAACCTGCCACCGATGCCGCCGCCCGGTCCCGCCGTACCAGCATAGCCCCGAAGTACAGAGGGGAGAGCATGGCTTTTTTGGCCTCGCCTTCGGTGATCCCCTTGGCCTTGCGGATTTCCATGAATTCCGCGACAAACTCTCGGTATTCCGGAGCGGTGGCCGGATTCAGAGTTTCCACTTTGTTCAGAGCCAGGCCGTGCTCCTTGGACAGCCGTTCGATCTCCTTCTGGTCTCCCAGAAGAATTACTTCGGAAATCCCTTCGGCAATAAGCTTGGCTGCCGCTTTGATGGCACGCGGTTCAGTTCCCTCTGGAAGTACCACCTTCCGATGTTTCGCTCTGGCTTTTTCTTTTATCGATGCTACAACGTTCATGTGTCAACTCCCGCTGCCCGTGTCGCGAGCGTGATGTCCTTCCGATTACAGCAATTGGTCTTTCAGTTCCGGATCGGACAGATACGCCTCAATAAACGGATCGATGTCTCCATCCATCACCACCTGCAGGTTAGAGGTCTCGTGCAGGGTGCGGTGATCCTTGACCAGGTTATACGGATGGAAAACATACGAGCGTATTTGCGATCCCCATTCAATCTTCTTCTTGGCCTTTTCGAACTTCTCCATCTTCTTAGCTTCCTCCTCCCGTTTAAGCTGATACAGGCGGGACTTGAGCACCAGGAAAGCGGATTCTTTGTTCTTGTGCTGACTTCGTTCCGTCTGGCATGTAACTACGATACCGGTTGGGAAATGGGTGATTCGAATGGCCGACGATGTCTTGTTCACGTGCTGCCCACCGGCGCCCGACGAGCGGTATGTATCGATACGAATATCCTCGTCCTTGATCTCTATCTCGACGTTGTCTTCCACGACAGGGAACACATGGACAGATACGAACGAGGTGTGCCTTCGGGCGTTAGCATCGAACGGGGAAATACGCACCAACCGATGCACCCCCATTTCGGCTTTCAGATAGCCGAAAGCATATTCGCCCTTGATTTCCATGGTCGCCGATTTTAGTCCGGCTTCTTCGCCGGCTTGGTAATCCATGAGTTCAATTGTGAAGTTGTGCCGCTCGGCCCACCGGTTGTACATGCGGAAGAGCATCTCCGCCCAGTCCTGCGATTCGGTGCCGCCGGCGCCCGGATGGATCGTCATGATGGCGTCGCGATAGTCGTCGGGGCCCGACAAAAGCGTGGCAAATTCGAATTTCCTGAGTTCGCCCTCAAGTTTGTCCAGCGAGGTCTCAAGTTCTTTGGCATCGGCGGAATCATCGCCGACAATCTCAGAGAGCTCTCCGAGGTCGGAGAGCTCGGTGGCCAGTTTGCGATGCGCCTCTATCCAGCGTTTGTGCTGGGCGATCTCCTTGAGGACAGCTTGTGCGGTCTGGTTGTTGTCCCAGAAACCGGGTTGGGTGCTTTTCTCCTCGAGTTCGGCTATCTTCGCCGCGCGGCTCTCCAGGTCAAAGATACCTCGCTAACTTGTCGAGACGAGTTTTCAGTTCAGGCAATCTGCTTTTCAGTTCCGTTATCATCGCTCTTTTCGGCCTTCCGGCTTGAGAAATAAGGCACAAATATACGTTGTTTAGTTGTTGGCGTCAAACAGAATTCGTCAGTAAATCCGGCTCGTTTTGCGGTCATCTAACCCTGTTGCGAACAAACCCTTACCGTCGTTCTGTCGTTGACAAAAGTGGTCTATCATGTATCTTCGACCAATGGCTAAAAGGCTGGAAATCTTGGTAGTGGGACCTTTTGAAGTAAACTGCTATCTGTATTGGGATGCGACCACCGGTGACGGCGTGATTATTGACCCTGGTGCCGAGTGTGAGACTATCCTGAAGACTATCGAACGGTGTAACATGACATCCAAAGGTCTGTTGCTAACCCACGGTCACGGAGATCACATTGGTGCCGTAAACGAGGTGATGAACCGGTTGTCCGTTCCATTGTATGCATCTGTCGAAGAACTCCCGCTTTTGTCGAATCCGGCGGCGAATCTGTCGGCTTTCCTTGGACAAGCGGTCAGCACACAAAAACCCGACCATTTCGTAGCCGATGAACAGCTTTTGGTCCTTGGGGCGATTCAACTGCGCGTCCTCTCAACACCCGGCCATAGCCCGGGTGGAGTAAGTTACCTTGACGAAACAGAGGGAATCCTGTTCTGCGGTGACGCGCTATTTCAGGGATCGATCGGAAGGACAGACCTGCCCGGTTGTTCGCATGAAACGCTGATCGACTCGATTCAGCGGAAAATACTGGCACTTCCGGATTCGGTCATCTGTTATCCAGGTCATGGGCCATTCACAACCGTGGGGGCAGAACGGAGCTCCAATCCTTTTCTTGTAGGAGGCTATCATGCCTGAAAAGAAGCGTGTGACACCGCTTGAGATAGGCGGCCTAGCCGATATGCATTGCCACTGTGATTATTCGATCGACGCCGTGGGTACGATCGATGAGTACTGCAACGCCGCACTTGAGCGTGGCTTGGCTGAAATCTGCTTCACCACGCATTACGATTCGAACCCAAACGCCGAAGGCGACGCCAACCACATTTTGATTGGGGGGAAGCGGAAACCGGCCACGATTGATAACCTTGCCCCCTATGTCGAGAACGTCCAACGTGCAAGGGAGGAATATTATCCGCTTGGATTGGCAGTCAAACTCGGACTGGAGTTTGGCTGGTATCCCAATTGCGAAAAAGAAGTTGAGAAACTCAAGAATTGCTATCCGTTCGAGTACGTGCTGTGCGGCGTGCATGAGATCGACAACGTCTGCTTCTGTTGCGTGAAGGAATACGAGCGCTGTTTCGCTCGTTTTTCCGTCGAACAGATGGCCGAGCGGTATTTTGGCGACGTGATCACGGCTGCGCGGTCGGGCCTGTTTGATACGATTGCTCATCTCGAATATTATCGTAAGTACGGAGTGCAATACTACGGCCAGCAGGAGATCGCCAACGCCTGGCGACCACATGCCGCCGAGTTGGCGCAAGCGCTACAAGAGAGCGGCACGGGCCTTGAGGTCAACACCGCTGCGCTTCGCAAGGGACTGAACGGTTACTATCCGCAGGTGAATCTGGTAAACGCACTGAGGAGAATCGGTGTTGAAGTACAACATCTTGGCTCCGATGCCCACACACCGGAAGATGTTGGCTATGATTTCGATGCCGCCGCGTCGTTAATACCTCATGCAATCGGCGGCTGCGACGACTAAGGTCTGATATCCCGTGTCCCGTCACCAGAAACTCACCCGCTCGTTTTACGGCCGCCCGACTCTGGAAGTGGCGCCCGACTTGCTTGGCAAGTTTTTAGTTCATGCTTCATCGAGGGAGGTCTATTCGGCGCGGATCGTCGAGGTGGAGGCATATATCGGGGAGGAAGACCCGGCCTGCCACGCAGCCTGCGGGCCGACTGAACGAAACAGGATCATGTATGGCCCACCCGGATTCGCCTATATCTATTTCATTTACGGCATGTATTATTGTCTCAACTTCGTAACCGAGCCAAAGGGGAGGCCGGCGGCTGTGCTGATTCGCGCGGCGGAGCCGTTCGACGGTTTTGACAGACTTCTCTCAAAGCAAGGTGGAGCAAAGGGGATACGCGCATTGAGCGGGCCGGGAAAACTCTGTCGGGCGTTCGGTCTGACTTTCCAACATAACGGACTGGACCTGACCGGCCGGCGTCTGTACCTTGAGGACCGTGGCAGCGCGGTTTCGCACATTCGTTGCTCGACACGCATCGGGATCCGCAAAGGGGCCGACAAGCTCTGGCGGTTTTTCGACGCCGATTCAGCGGTGGTGTCGTCAAGGAGATTGGACTCGCGACCTATTCGTGCGACGAACATCGGCGTAAGCCCAAAAGATGACTTAGACGTAGAAATAGCCCATTGACATGTTCAGCCCGGAGTTCCTTCAACGTGCACTTATCGCCGCACCGGCCATTCTGTTCGCGCTTACCGTGCATGAGTTCTTCCATGCCTGGACCGCATACCGGTTTGGGGACACCACCGCCCGCGATCTGGGGCGACTTACCCTGAATCCGCTGGCGCATTTGGATTTCTTTGGGACCATCATGATGTTCGTATCGCAGTTCCGATTCGGGTGGGCCAAGCCGGTCCCTGTCAATCCGATGAATTTGCGAAACCCGCGCATGGCGGACTTGTGGATATCCGCAGCCGGCCCGTTATCGAATCTGGGGCTGGGATTCATCTTCGGTCTCATTTTCCGGGCCGTGAACACGGCATCGGTGCAGCTTCCAGAAGCGGTTGGACTGTTCTTGTTCTTCTCGGTCATGATCAACGTTTCGCTCGCCTTCTTCAACCTGATTCCGCTGTTTCCGCTCGACGGCTCCCATATCCTGCGCAATCTGCTTCCGCCGGAATATGGGCCCAGCCTGGACCGGTTGGATCAATTCGCTCCGTTCATTCTGATGCTGCTCATCATTGTGGGAGCGTTCTCGTACATCATCGGCCCGTTTGTCACTCTTTTCGTGCATCTCTTCTCCGGAATACGGATCGGTTAATCGCCGCCTCTGATGTGCCATGAATCCAAAGTCTGCATTCTGGTTCTGGTCCTGCCGATTCCGACTGGTCTTACTGCTTATAGTTTTTGGACTTTCGGGCTGTGGCGGCCGAGGTATTAGCGAAGGGCCGTCAATCGATGAAAGCACCGTGAGGGGAAAGGTCTTCGCCGATGCTTTTCTATATGACGCCAAACTGGTACGGCACGGCAAACCTACATCGTTCCGACTGGAATTGTTCCGTACCGATTCGGTCATTGCGCTGGGGGGGAGAGGGTATCTCGGCAAAGGAGCCTTGCGAGGTCGAATGACCAGTGACTCGCTTGTGGTCTATTTCCCCGCCACCAACGAATATCTTCGCGAGACTATAAGCGAATTGCTGAACTCCTTTGGATGTTCCCTCGCCCGGACATCCTTGGACGCGATCGAATTCTTCGCGCGCCCTCCGGACAGAACCACAACAGACTCGTCTCTCCAAGTGGTACTTGTTAGGGATGACAAGAAGCGCCCAGTCTATGGACTATTTTCGGACGAGTGTGCCTGGCGAGTCGAGATTGAGTATGAGCGGAATAAAGAAGCGTGGCGTGTACGCGAGTTGGTGTTCGATGACGGTGCCGGTGTCACGTTGACGGCGCGCCTCCGCGAGAGCCGGAGCCACGTAGGTATTCCAGCCGCTCGCTTTGAGATCTCCTGGCCGCCCGATGCCTTGCGGCTCACCCCGTAACGATACGTCCTGCCAATTGACTTCGCATACTCAATTGGCGATTTTCCCTGCATGGATAACGGAGTTGACGCGTGAATATCTACAGACGCACGTTCGCCGCCATTAAGCTGTACTGGAAACAGCTGGTTTTGGCGTCATCGTCTGCTGCTCTGCATGCAATCTTCTCCGGATTGTTGGTCTGGATGGCCGGTCCGCTCCTGATGAATCTCTTTCAGGTGCAAGGACTGCCCGGCGTGTCCGATATGCCGATGCCTGACTCTGCCATCCAGCAGCTACCTCAGCCCGCTGCCGATTCGGCCGGTTTCTGGGGTTCGGTGGCACGGGCCGCAGTCAACCTGAAAGAGGGGATGAAAGGGATAATCGATAATCTGGTCGCGGCCGACAGCAGGAGCGAAATGCTGGTCAACTTCTGTATTATTATCCTGGTGGTGGTGCTGGCCAAAAATCTGTTTCTCTACCTCCAGTCGTTTTTCACGATTTACGTGCAGCAGTCGATGATGCGCAGTTTCCGGGATCGCCTGTTCGACAAATACCAGCGGCTTTCGCTCGACTATTTTCACCAGCGCCGCACGGGACAGGTGATGTCGCGTATCACGAGCGATGTGGTGGTCCTGAACGAATCCATAGATCTCGGTTTTAACCGTCTGGTGACCGATTCGGTGTTCGTCTTGGTGCTGTTCGCTTTTCTGGTCATCCTGAGTTGGAAACTGACGCTCTTGGCGATGGTCATCCTGCCGGTCGTGTTTGGATTCATCTGGTTCGTCGGCAAGAAGATGCGGCGGTACTCGGCGCGCTCACAGGAGCGGATGGCAGATGTTAATTCGGTGCTGGAGGAATCGGTCAGCAACATACGGATCGTCAAGGCCTTCTCCATGGAGCAGTTCGAGGCCACGAAGTTTTTCGCCGCTACCTATCGATATTTTCGCGCGCTCCTCCGCATGGCGCGCATCGGGGCGCTTGCCTCACCCATTAACGATACGCTGGCGACGGTCGCAGGAGTGCTAATCCTGCTCTTCGCCGGTTCGCAGATCATTTCGGGCAAAGGGGAACTCGATGCCGGCGACTTCATGACTTTTATCCTGGCCATGTTCTCGATGATCAAGCCGGTCAAGTCACTCAGCCAGATTCACGTCAAGTTGCAGGAGGGCATGGCGGCGGCTGATCGGATATTCGAGGTTCTGGATACGACGGAACAGATTGTCGACGGACCTCAGGCGCAGCAACTCAACTCCTTCCAGTCCTCGATCCGGTACGAGCACGTCGGTTTCAGCTACAATCCCCAGGAGCCTGTATTGACCGACATCTCATTCGAGGTGCGAAGGGGGGAGGTGGTGGCGGTAGTAGGACCGTCGGGAGCAGGCAAATCGACGCTGTTTGACCTGCTGCCGCGCTTCTACGACCCGCAGGCTGGGAGGATTGTTATCGACGGACACGACATCCGAGACCTTTCCCTGACATCACTTCGCGGGCTGATGGGGATAGTCACTCAGGAGACATTTCTTTTCAACGATTCGATCTTCAACAACATCGCGTACGGCATGAACGGCATTCCCAAAGAGAAGGTTGTAGAGGCGGCCACGGTAGCTAACGCACACGAGTTCATCTCTCAGTTCGAGAAGGGGTATGACACGGTCGTTGGTAACCGGGGTGAAATGCTTTCGGGTGGCCAACGGCAGCGACTGGCTATTGCGCGGGCGCTTCTCAAAAATCCGCAAATATTGATCTTCGATGAGGCCACCTCGTCGCTGGATACCGAATCTGAGGTGCTGGTTCAGCAGGCGATCGATCATCTGATGAGCAACCGCACCACGCTCGTCATCGCTCATCGGCTGTCTACTATCAAGCACGCCGATCGCATCCTCGTCCTCGCCGAGGGACAGATCAGAGAATGCGGCTCACATGCTGAGCTCATGGCTCTCGGCGGTTTGTACGCGCGGCTTTATTCGCTGCAGTTTCGTGACCACGCATGAACCTGCTGTTTCTGGATTCTATCGAGGCCAACACGTATGGCGGCATGGAAGAATGGATACGTCTGGTTGCGCACGGGCTGAGTCAACGAGGGCACCATATCACGCTTGTGGGCAGGCCGCGTTCGGAGTTCCTACGCCGAGCGACTGCGGGTGCAGGTCAGATCGAAACCGTGGAACTGAAGGTCTCCGGCGACTTTCATCCGGTGACAGTTGTGCGTTTGGCGAGAATGGTCAGAGCGCGCGCGATTGATGCGGTTGTCTGCAATTTCAACAAGGACATTCGCCTGGCCGGCCTGGCCCGGTCGATTGGCGGCAGGCACAGAGTAATCTGGTCCGCCGGACTTGATATTACGAAGAACACGGTAGTACATCGGTGGTTGACGCCGCGGCTTATTGATCGCGTATTTGTTCCGTCGCAATCGTTGAAGAATCAGATCACGCGACACGGCTATATCATGCCTGAGACAGTCGACGTGATCCCAATCGGGATCGACGATCTAAATGGATCGTTGCGAAACGGTGTGGCATATCGGAACCTTCGGTCTCGGTACAACCTGCGAACTGACGCCGTAGTGGGAGTAACCGTGGCTCGACTGGTCGAGCAGAAGGGGCATCGATTCCTCATCGATGCCCTTCCGGCCATCGTGGCCGCGCAGCCTCTTTTCAAACTACTTCTGCTCGGCTCCGGTCCGCTGGAGCAGGCGCTCAGAGAACGGGCAGAAGCGCTGCGGATGTTGGACCACCTCATTTTTGCCGGTATGTTGGATTCAGTCAGCGAGACACTCGCTGGTTGCGACCTGATGATCCATCCGTCGATTGATGAGCCGTTCGGGATTGCATTGCTTGAAGGGATGCGCGCAGGTATTCCCATTGTTGCTTCCGACGTTGGAGGGATTCCCGAGGTGGTCGGCGAGTGCGGCCTGCTGGTTCCTCCACGCAATTCGAAGGAACTTGCAGCTGTGGTCATTTCTTTGTTGAATGCACCGGCCCGCCGGACAGAGCTCGCCAACCGTGGGCGTGAGCGTTTCATGAAACAATTCGGCGCCGGGCTCATGACGGACCGGGTGGAGGAAGCCCTCAAAGCGGTAGTAGGACAACTTTAGCATGGATATTGTCAAGGAAATCGAATTGCGTGTTCGGCGGGCGGCCTTCGCCATGCTCCGGCCACTGCTTAAGAAAGGGAGGAATATCGGGGCTGTCGATCCGGCACGCATATCCAAGGTACTGTTCATTCGAAAGGACCGAATCGGCGATGCAGTTTGCTCCCTGCCGGTTCTTGAAGCCCTCAAGTCACATTTGTCGCATCTTTCCCTCGGCATGTTCTGCTCGCCGCGCAATCATGAGGTGTTTCGGGATGATCCCCGACTCGACGATGTGTTCCTGTACCGCAAGCGGTTTTGGCGAGACTTTTCAGAAATTTGGCGCATTCGACGAATGAAGTACGATGTCGTAATCGACCTTATCTGCGATGATTCCGTAACGTCGCTTTTTCTCTCCCAGCTATGCTCGGCACATGGCGTCAGGATAGGAGCGGGGAAAGCGCGATTTCGCCAATTCTACGACCTGGCATATGAGTTTGCTCCAGATGCCGATGAGCATATCATCGACGTGCACCTCAAAATGCTGGCCGCGTTTGGCCTGGAGCCGCGGTCATTGAATCCGCATGTCCCTATCCATGAAAGCAAGTCGGCGCGCGAGAAGGTCGATCGGTTTTTCGCCGGGCTGCCACCTCTGTCCGAAAACGGATTTCGGATCGGTTACAATCTTTCGGTGGGGAAACCCGAGCGTGTATGGGCTCTCGAGAACTCCAGACAACTGGTGGCCAGAATTGTCGAGCGGCATCCGTCCAGCCAGTTGGTGTTCATCTGCACATCGGCCGACCGCCATCGTGCGGAATCGATCATGAATGACGTGTCCGGGTCGCTGTTTCTTCTGCCGGACCGAATGAACATGATGGAAGTGTCGTCGCTGGTATCTCGGTTGGACCTTCTGATCACGCCGGACACGTCGCTCGTCCATGTCGCCCGTTCGTGGAACGTGCCGGTGGTCGGGACGTATCCTAAGTGGGACGCCCGCCGCCTCGGCCAGTGGCGCCCGTATGGACAGTTTTTTGGCGTGGTCATGTCGGAAAAAGACGACAATGTGTTCGCTATCACTGTCGATCAGGTATTTGATGCCTATGTGGAGACACTCAATATCCTGAAAACCGCTGCGGAATGAGAATCCAGGGGGATTGGTGTGACAGGATTGTTGGAATGCTTGGTACTGGCGTGATTGAAATGTATACTTTGATTATGAAACATGGAGATTTGCGAGGTTCGCACAACCCACAGCGCAATCCCGGCGCGGGAAAAGGCGAGGGCTCGTGAAGCGGTTGACAGTCATGATCATCACTCGCAACGAGGCATACAACTTGCCCCGCTGCCTGGAGTCGGTCGGATGGGCCGATGAAGTTCTTGTAGTGGACAGCCATTCGACGGACCGTACCAGGGAGATCGCCCGCGATTTCAAAGCGCGAGTGATCGAGATCGACTGGACCGGTTTCGGCCCGGCCAAAGGGATCGGAGTTCGTCAGGCGACCGGCGACTGGATCCTCTCCGTCGACGCCGATGAAGTCGTCTCCGATGAACTGGCCGGGCAGATTCGGGCGATCCTCAATCAGGAAGAGACCTTCCACGGCTACTTCGTGCGTCGCCGTACTAATTTTCTCGGACGGTGGATCTACCACTGTGGGTGGTACCCGGATCCTGTGCTCAGGCTGTTCCTGAAAGAGTATGGTCAGTTCAATGATGCCGTCGTACATGAGAAAGTCCAACTGCGCGGGATCGCCGGTCATCTCAGTGGAGAACTCCTCCATTACAGTTTCCCGACCCTCGAGCACTACATGGTCAAGTCGGACCGATATACCACATTAGGTGCTCAAGAAGCGTTTGCCGCGGGCCGGCGTACGCGCTGGTACGACCTGGTACTGAAGCCGCCCATCAGTTTTTTCAAGCACTATGTGTCCAAGCGCGGATTTCTGGACGGCACGGAGGGGTTTATGGTCGCGGTCCTGTCGGCTACGGCGGTGTTTGTGAAGTACGCCAAACTTCGCCATCTCTGGTTGATGAAACTGCGATCCGGGGAGAGCAGCCGTGCATAGACGTGTGGAGTTTTTCCCCGGTGATCGCATTCTCGTCAGCCGGACGGACAAGCTGGGTGACCTGATTCTGGCGCTGCCATTCGTGGAGTCGCTGAAGCTGCGCTATCCGGAGTGCCGGATCGAAGTTGTAGCTTCGCTCTATGCTTCGCCGGTGCTGGAGCAGAACCCGAAAATTGACGGTATCGTCCGCGTCCAAAATGACCAGCTTCGTGCCGACAACCTGTATCGCAAGGATCTTCTCCGACGTCTTCGATCTGCCAATTATCGGGCCGTAGTGGCGCTATTTCCTGAATCGCAAATCTGTCGCCTGTTTTACGCCGCCGGTATCCCGCATCGATTCGGCACAGCGGGCAGATTCCATTCTATCTATTTCAATCACCGTTTGTTGCACAGTCGAAAAGCGAACAGGAAGCACGAGTCCGAATACAACCAGGATTTTCTGAAGTACTTTCGATCAGGCCAGACGGTTACCATGCCAAAAGTGCATTTGGTTGACAAGGAACTGACCCACGCCAGACGCATTTTGTCTGAAATCGGTGTCGATGGCCGATTTGCGGTGGTTCATCCGGGCTCTGGTGGCTCTGCCGAAGTATGGCCGGTGAAACGGTATCTCGAGTTGGCGAGACGTCTGGAGGGAACCGGGCTGCCGGTGCTGCTTACCGGCTCCGATCCAGAACGGCAGTCGATAGATGAACTGTCGCGTACGGCCGACATAGCTGTCAGGAACCTCGCCGGCAAGACCGACTTACGCACCCTTGCGGCCTTGTTGTCACTGGCGTCGGTGGTGGTCAGTAATTCCACCGGTCCGCTGCATCTGGCCGTCGCAGTTGGAACGAGAGTTGTCGGGGTGTATCCGAGCAGAGTAGTCATGTCACCAGTCCGGTGGGGACCGCTCGGCGACGGCCACCGTGTTATTCAGCCTCGTACCAGCAATTGCACGTGTCCGTCGCACCATTGTCGCTGTATGGAGTCGATAACGATAGAGAAGGTTGCGATGGAAGTCCTGGCGGTGAGCGGATAGATCCATGAATCTGGCGGAATTCATCATTCGCGTTGAATCCTACAACGCCAATATCGATATCCCGCTTATTCGCCGGGCGTACGAGTTCTCGGATCGTGCGCACGCCGGGCAGAAACGGCAGTCCGGCGAGCCGTTCGTAGAACATTGTCTCGAGGTCGCGTTTATACTGGCGGAGCTGCACATGGACTCCACCACCATCGCCGCCGGGCTGGTTCATGATGTTGTCGAGGATACATCGTTCACGCTGGAGGATGTGCGGCGGGAATTCAGTGACGAGGTGGCCGAACTGGTTGATGGCGTTACCAAGATAGGGGCTGTCGCGTTCAGTTCTTTCGAGGAACTGCAGGTCGAGTATTTCCGCAAGATGCTCTTGAGTATGGCCAAGGATATTCGCGTGATCCTCATCAAACTGGCCGACCGCCTGCACAACATGCGCACGCTGGAACATCTGCCTGCAGAAAAACAGACACGGATAGCGCTGGAAACGCGTGACGTCTATTGTCCGCTCGCACATCGACTGGGCATCAACAAGACCAAGGTCGAGCTCGAAGACCTGTCGTTCAAGTATCTCGAACCGGAGGTGTATCAGGAGCTGGCCCAGCAGATCAAGGAGAGACGCGAGGAACGCGAGGCGTATATTCATGAAGTTGTGACACCAATCAAGGAATCGCTGGCCAAGGACGGCATCCTTGGGACGGTGAGCGGACGCGCCAAGCATCTCGACTCGATCTATCGAAAGATCAGAATCCGCAAGGTGCCGTTCGACGAGATTTATGATCTGTTCGCCATACGCGTCATCGTGAACACCGAGCGGGAATGTTACCACACGCTCGGCATCATTCACGCCATGTGGAAGCCGGTGGCGGGACGATTCCATGACTACATCGCCAATCCCAAGCCGAACGGCTATCGCTCTCTTCACACCACCGTCTTCGGCCCGCGCAACAAGATGGTCGAGATCCAGATTCGCACCCACCAGATGCACCACGTGGCGGAGAACGGAATCGCGGCCCACTGGCTGTACAAAGAGGGGCGCCAGCAGATGAGCCGTGACGACCGCCAGATGATCTGGCTTCGTGACGTGCTCGAATGGCAGAAAGACATGACCAATCCTTCGGAGTTCATCGAATACCTCAAGATGGATCTCTACTCCGAGGACATCTTCGTGTTCACACCCAATGGACGGCTGGTACATCTGCCGCGCGGCGCCACGCCGCTCGATTTCGCTTTTCAGATTCATACGCAGATCGGAATCCATTGTGCAGGCGCCAAGATAAACGGCCGGCTGCAGCCGCTCTCCACCGGCTTAGAATCGGGAGACGTGGTCGAGATCATCACCAACCCCAGCCGCACGCCATCGCACGATTGGCTGAAACTGGTCAAGACTTCAAATGCCCGCACCCGGATCAAACGGTGGCTCAAACTGGCCGGTTTCGAGCAGTCGGTGGCGCTCGGGCGCGAGATCATGGAGCGGCGCCTGAGGGAAGTTCACGCCAAACTCCCGCCAGACGAACAGCTCCAGGAATTCGCCGAGCAACTGGGGAAGAAGACAGTCGACGAGCTGTTGAGCGGAATCGGTAACGGTTCGGTTTCCGCTCGCGCCCTGCTCACCCTCATCCAACCGGAGGAAAAGAAGGAAGAGACCGGTTTTGTCGGGAAGGTCATCGAGCGGATCCGCGGGACCAAGGGGATCAAGGTTCAGGGGATGGACAACATGATGTTCCGCTTCGCAGGCTGCTGTCAACCGGTTCCCGGGGACGACATTGTCGGCTTCATTACCCGCGGGCGCGGTGTAACGATCCACCAGGCGGATTGCACTCTGGCCGTCGACATTGGCAACAAATATCCCGAACGCAAGATCGCAGTGAGTTGGGACACCGGCCGCGACCAGTCATTCATTGTGCAGCTCCAGATCATCGTTGAAGATCGTCGCAATATGTTGCGCGATGTTACCCAGGCGATTGCCGATGCCAACACCAACCTCAGGGCCGCGGAAATGTACGCGCACGACAGTACGGCGGAGGGCCGTTTTGTAGTCGAAGTGGCCAACCTGTCGCACCTGAACCGCATTATCGACAAGGTGAAAAAGGTCAAAGGCGTGATATCCGTGCGGCGTGCCCGCGGCGGGACACGAGACGCGCACGAATCGACCGGATAATCGGTACAATGGCTACTTGAAGACCACCGTGACTTCCAGCGTGTCGGTGCCGCGCTCCAGGGAAATTACGGTGCTGTCTCCCTTCTTGAATTTCCCCAGCGCACTCATGTAGCCGTAGATATCCTCGATCGCGAAACTTCCCATCCGGAAAATGACATCGCCTTTGAGAATGCCGGCGCGCTCGGCCGGCTTATCGGGCGACACCCCGTCCACTTTGACTCCCTTTACCTCGGCCACATAGTCCGGCATAATGCCGAGGGTCACCGAGAACGAACTGCGCCGTTTGCCTTCGTCGGGGTCCTTGGTCTTCTGAAAGGTCAGCGAGGCAGTCTGGCCGTCGAAGTGCGTGACCACATCGGCAACCAGATTGGCCACCGTAGCCACGCCGTTCAGATCGATCTTCTCGACCACGTCCTCCGGCCGGTGATAGTCCTCATGAGCTCCGGTGAAGAAATGGAGCACCGGGATCCCCTGGTTATAGAACGCCGTATGATCCGATGGTCCTGTCCCAGGCTCGCGAAATGTCAGCTTTAGCGAGTCAACCTTCAAACTGTCAAAATAAGATTTGAACTCGGCAGCGGTGCCGGTGCCGAAAATGGCCAGTCCGCTCTCCTGGTCCCTGAGCCGTCCGATCATGTCCATGTTGGCCATCATGAGAATCCTCGACACATTGATCGTAGGGTGCTTCGCGAAATAACTCGATCCCAGTATCCCCTCCTCTTCACCGGAAAAAGCCATGAACAGGACGGAGTGGTGAAGCTGCTCCTTGCGGGATGCAAAGTAACGCGACAATTCCAAAAGCCCGGCGGAGCCCGAACCGTTGTCGTCGGCTCCATAGTGAATCTTCTTCTCGGTTCCTTGATAACGCGAGTTGATGCCGCCCCAGCCCAGGTGATCATAGTGCGCCCCGACGACAATTGTCGTGTCGCTCCGCCCGCGCACGAGACCCAACACGTTGTAGCCGGTGTCGCGCACACGGATTAACTCCGTTTCGCCTGAAACTGACCTGATATCGGGGGAATCGAGATTTAAGCCGAGCCGCTCCAGTGCTGCGCGCCTGATGAAGACTATCGGGATATCTTTCGCTGCCATATGAGTGGCACCTGTGGCCGGGAGGGTATCGTCCTTGTCGGATGGCGTCAAGAACAGTATTGCGGCTGCTTTCCGATTCACGGCACTGCTGATCTTGTCAGATAGGGAGCTGTACTTGTCAAAGTCGACGTGAGGATTGGATTCAGCCGAGGGTGCGAATCGCCTAACCAGTACCGCTTTCCCGGTTATGTCTTTGCCTGCATAATCATTGTACGTGCTGTCTTCAGTGACTATACCGTAATTTACATCGACTACCTGATCGAACGAGAACGGACCGTTAGCCGACTGGGGGAGAGGTTGAAATTCTTCACTGATCTTCAAATCCTGGCCGTTCAGCACCAGGCGGTTTTTCGGTCCGGGATCGATCCGCTTGATGAACTCGAACGCTTGCAGGAACGTGCCGTTGTCGCCGTTTGGCTGCAAACCGGCCGCGCCGAACACTCGCGTTATATATTGCGCCGCTTTCCATTCCCCCGGTTCGCCGGTCTCGCGCCCTTCGAGTGAATCTGACGCCAGAATAGCAATATGCCTGTGAATAGAATCGGTGGAAATTACATACTGATTTGCCGCAGTTGACAGGCACGGCACTAGATAAATGGCAAGTGCGAGAAGAAGCTTATGCATAACAGTCCAATTCCTTTCTGATACAAGGCTCGAATATACAAACCTACCTGGACCCTGTCAGCCGGAATTTGGTCAGGACCATGGTCGATTGGAGTTGCGCAACTCTTGTGATGGCATATATTTGTCGCAGCACGTTTGAACAAGGATATAACGAGTATGGGTTCGAAATTCTGTCCCAATTGCGGCAAGCCAGCACCACAGGCGGCCCGGTTTTGCCCTGAATGCGGTGCCACAGTGAGCGGAGGTAAGACCGGTTCGGGTGAAACACGCGGTGTGAAGTCGACCGGCATGAGGGACCTGATCATTATTGTCGCCGCCCTTGCCATAGTGGCGGTCGGTTATTTCGTATTCAAAGATCAGCCAGAGCCGCCTGCCAAGCCGGCGGAGATGCCACAGGCCCAGGCCGGCGGGGTCAGCAATCCGCATCAGGGGATGTCCATGGCCATGCTTGACAGTCTGCCGCAAGATTTCAACACGCTGGTCGGCATGGGGAATCAGTTCATGGATGAGGGGAACTATCCGATCGCCGCGGAGTGCTACAAACGGGCGCTTGCCATCGATTCCACCAAACCGGATGTGCGTGTGGACTACGGGGCGTGCCTTCATGGCATGGGGCTGGCGGAACGCGCCGTGGACGAATTCAGAAAGGCTCTCATCTACAAACCGGATCATGGCATCGCGCATTTCAACCTCGGCATAGTTTTTCGCGAACTGAATCAGAACGACTCCGCCAGGATTTATTGGAACAAGTACCTCAAGATCGACCCGAATGGCCAGGCAGCAGAGGCGGCACGCAAATTTCTGAAAGAGTTGGGCGGTTAGCGCGTTGGCACAATTCATCGCGATCTGGGCCGAATCCACCTGGTTCATGCTGGTTGATTCGGCTCTTCTGTTTCTGATCGGACTCATGCTGGCAGGGCTGCTCTGGCTCGTCCTCAACGAGAATAACATTGTCCGCTTGACACGCGGGTCACCGTTGGGAAGCGTCTTCAAAGCAGCCCTGGTTGGTCTGCCATTGCCTCTCTGTTCGTGCTCCGTCCTGCCGGTGGCGACACAACTTCGGAAATCCGGTGTCGGTAAAGCCGGGGTAACGGCATTTCTCATTTCCACCCCGGAGATAGGTATCGATTCTATCCTGCTCACATACTCACTTACCGATCCGCTCCTCACCGTGGCCCGCCCCGTGTCTGCGTTCGTGGCAGCGATGACAGCGGGGCTCCTCGAGGCGACCGTCGCTTCCGAACTCCCCCCGATCGAGTCGGATCAGATGGATGGCTGCCATGAAAGTTGCGATTGTAAACAAGGTGACGAACCAAAAACGAACTCACGAATGCCCGGTCGTCTGGTTTCAGGTATCCGCTACGCGTTCACTGACCTTTTGAGTGACCTGGCGCCTTATCTTGCTGTCGGGTTCGTGTTAGCCGGCCTGGTCGGTGCGGTGCTTGGCGGCAACCTGATTCCATCGACGCCCGGCGTTGTCGGCGGGTGGATGGGGTATCTATGGGCAATTGTCATCGGTTTGCCGCTGTATGTCTGTGCAACATCATCGACTCCTTTAGCGGCCGCCATGCTTGGAGCCGGTTTTGCTCCCGGCGCTATTCTGGTGTTTTTGCTGGTTGGCCCTGCCACCAACGTAGCATCACTTGTCGTGCTCAGGCGGGTGCTGGGCGGATGGTCCACCGCCCGTTACGTTTTTGCCGTCATACTCGCGGCGGTTCTGTGTGGACTGGCGACCGATGCGGCATATCGGCTTCTTGATCTTGCGCCTCAGTATGACGGTAGCGTGTCGCATCACTCAGAACACAGCGCGGTACAAGTGGTCGCGGCGCTCCTGCTTGCCGTCCTGATAATCTACTATACCGGCCGCAGGCTCCTGAAGCGTTGGACTTAGTTTTTTCTTGAGAGTCGGTGATTCCATTTTGTAATTACGCGTATGAGCGAGTTGGACAGCATGCGTTGGACCAAGCCCGGGGGTTGGTTGGATTTTTTCCTGCCGCCATTGTGCCTCGGTTGTGGGAAATACTCCGATGCCCCGGATTTCATCTGCGATCGGTGTCGGAGCCGAATTGACGCATTTGAGCATCCTATCTGTCTGACCTGCGGTCAAATGATCGATCGTGGTCACCGGTGCGACCTTTGCCGTGAGGACGCCTTCATGCTCTATGCCTTTGGCGACTATCGCGACCCGCTCAAAGAAATTATTATCCAGTTCAAATTCAGAGGAATAACAGCACCGGCGAAGACCCTGGCGGCAGCGATTGACGGGAAATTCGGCGACCGATTGCAGCCATTCGGGGATGCCCAGTTGGTGCCGATTCCTCTGTACCCGTCTCGGGAATACGCGCGCGGATATAATCAGGCGTATCTATTTGCCGAAGCACTTTCTGAACAACTGCGAATGCCGTGCCTCGGTGATATTCTCTATCGTGTGGCGCACCGACGTCCCCAGGCAAAACTCCATCACGATGCACGTACCCGAAATGTCAAAGGCGTGTTCGAGGTGGCGAGGGAAGCCGAAGGGCGGCAGCAGGTCATTCTTGTGGATGACGTCGTCACCACGGGAGCGACGGTGGCTGAGGCGCGTCGGGTTTTACTCGCAGCCGGATATCAAGTCCCGGCCGTGATCGCTATGGCGCACGGGTTGTAGGTCAATATGCTGGATACCGCCATCGACGAGTTCCTTCAGTACTTGCGTTTGGAGCGCGGGCTCTCGGCCAACAGCCTTCAGGCGTACCGACGTGACTTGATCGAATTCAGCCGTGCGTATCCATCGAAACGCCCCGCTCAGGTGTTACCCGCTGATGTCACCAGGTTTTTTGCAGGACTCAGCGCACGCGGACGAAAACCCGCGACAATGGCGCGAAAAATATCGAGCCTGAGGCAGTTCTTCGCTTTTCTACGTGAATCCGGCGTAACCAAGGAAGACCCAACCAGTTCGTATGGCGCACCAACCATATCCCGATACCACCCGGATTATCTTTCACCCGAAGAAATAGACAGGATCATCAAGAGCGTAGAGCCGACCGCAAAGCATGCCCGGCGAGACCGAGCGGTGATCGAAGTGTTGTACGGGTGCGGTCTCCGCTTGTCGGAACTAATCAATCTGAAGTGGTCCGATATCGAGTTTGAGGCCGGGTTCGTCAGGGTGCTCGGGAAAGGGAACAAGCAGCGTCTGGTGCCGATCGGTGAATATGCCCGACGGGCGCTGACGGACTATTCAGAGCGGACCCAGAACTTGACAGCATCGGTTCCCCACCGCTCGATCTTCCTCAATCGCTTCGGGCGCCCGTTCTCACGGGTTGGCCTGTGGAAGATCGTCAAAGGGATGGTCAGGAAGGCCGGCATCTCCAAGAGGGTTTCTCCCCATACTTTTCGGCATTCGTTTGCCACGCATCTCATTGAGGGCGGGGCGGATCTGCGAATGGTACAAGAAATGCTCGGCCATGCCGATATATCGACGACAGAGGTATATACCAAACTTGACCGTGACTACATTATCGCCGAGCATCGAAAGTACCACCCTCGCGAACTGGCCGGACATAAGCGACCTGCCCGCGCCACGTAGCCTGACCAGCCATTTTGCTATTAAGCAAAATGGTGTGAGCCTTGATTTTCATATCAGCCAATTCTATCGCCACCAGCCGGTTTCATTTCACTATTTTGAATCGTTTGAACAACTTCAGGTCATTTGTCGCCGTTTTTCCATCAGCGCCATCGTGATCGGAGGGCGAGGGGACTTTCTGAAAGAGATCGACCTCGTGCGAGGCATCAAGCAGAATGTTTTTCTCTCCATCGTCCCGATCATTCTGTTCCACCCGGATCCGCCGATGTCGACTGTCGTCGCAGCGTTCGAAAACGGCGCCGAGGAGTTTATTTACGGCGAATGGATCGACAGGCTGGTCGAAGTACGTCTCCGCAGGGTGATCGAACGAAACCGACGTGATATGGCGGTGAATCCCTCGACGATGCTGCCGGGGACGGCCATCATCGAACAGGAACTCACCCACCAGATGAGTCTCCGCAATACTTTCGCGGCCTGCTACGCCGACTTGGATAATTTCAAGGCTTTCAACGACTACTATGGCTATTACCGGGGCGATCGAGTCGTCAAGCTGACGGCCCGCATCATTAAAGACGTGGTATACGACCTCTGCCCGGAAGGATTCGTGGGGCATATCGCCGGCGATGATTTCATGTTCATTATTCCATCGGAGATGATCGATCCCGTCTGTTCGGGGATCATCCGATGCTTTGACACGCTTATCCCGTACCGGTATGAATTGGAAGACAGAGAGCGGGGCTTCATCACCACGGTCAACCGAAGGGGAACCGTAGAGAATTTCCCCATTCTGACCATTTCAATAGCGGTCATAATCAACGACAACGGGAAATTCA
Organism: Candidatus Zixiibacteriota bacterium; assembly: GCA_040753875.1. Lineage (NCBI taxonomy): Bacteria > Pseudomonadati > Candidatus Zixiibacteriota > Candidatus Zixiibacteriota bacterium. Next base: position 23,332 of record JBFMDV010000001.1, read on the forward strand.
CGCACGTGGGGGAACTGGCCAGGATGCTGGCCGACCTCAAAAAGGCCACCAAGCAGAAGCCCGGCTCAAATTACATGATCGAGCGACGCGCCAAGTACTGAGCTCTCACTTTCTCGCACAACAACCAATCATGCATGGCAGGTCGGTCGCCGGGTCTGCTAACCGATGGCCGACCGTGAAAGGGTGTGCGACAAAAGACCTAATTTCTCTTGTCTTCTCTGATCGCCGCGCGATAGAGGGCCAACGCAAGCATCACGAACAAGACAATGGAAAGCGAGGGGCCGAAGCCGCCCGACAATGTGGTAAGTCCGTCATGCGCCTTGTCGTAGTCTGAAAACCAATTCCAAAATCCTACCAGCATCGCAACGCAAAGCCCCGTCAAAGCATCCCCGGCCACGAGACCCGACGCAAGAAGCGTCCCCCTCATGTTGCGAGCATCAGCGGTGGCCTTGTCCGTTCCCTTTGAAGCCAGCCACGCAATGGTACCGCCTACCATAATGGGTGTAGACAGGCTTAAGGGCAGGTACAGCCCAATAGCAAACGGTAAGGCGCCGATCCCAAGCAGTTCGACTGACAGGGCCAGCATCGCGCCGACAATGATCGGTGCCCAGGGAAGATTGCCGTTCATAATGCCGCTTACTACCGTGGCCATCACGTTGGCCTGAGGTGCCATCAGCGGCGTGCGAGTGGTCTCACCTGCAACGAAGCCATAGGTATCCCTCAGGTAGAACAGTATGAATCCTATCACAATTGCTGGTGCGGCGATACCGAGCAGGGTGGTAAGTTGCATTCTGATAGGCGTACCGCCCAGGAGAAAACCGGTCTTCAGATCTTGAGAGATGTCCCCTGACATACTGACGGCAACGGCGACAATCGTTCCCACCATCATCGCCGCGATCATGCCTTTGGGGCCGGAAAAACCCAACCCGACAAGTACCAGGCATGTGACAATCAACGTGGAAATTGTCATGCCTGAGACAGGCATGGAGGAGGAACCAACCAATCCTACAATGCGAGCACCAACTACCACGAAGAAGAACCCAAAAATCACCGCAAGAATCACCCCGATCAGAGGTAGTCCAGTGCCCGGCAGAAGCGCGATCATTACAATGACAGCAATGACCCCAAGAAGCACCCACTTCATTGGGAGATCGTGGGCGGTGCGGAGCGCGGTGTTCGAACCATCCGATCGTGCGATCAACTGCTTGAAGCCCTCGCGAAACGACGAGATAATGATAGGCAACGACTTCATGAGGGAGATGAAACCACCGAGAGTCACAGCTCCAACTCCCAGATACTTGATATAGAAATTGCGCAATTGCCCTGGGTCCATCTGCGAGAGCGGAATCGTACCGGGTGACACGATCATGTCTGGCGCTTGGTTGCCGATAAAGGCCAGCAACGGACCGATTGCCAGATAGCCAAGGACTGCTCCTGAAAGCATCATGGCCGATATCTGCGGGCCTATAATATAGCCGACTGCGAGGAGGGCAGGCGTGGCATCGATCCCCAGTACACCGCCTCTGAAAATTCCCTTCAAGTTAGTTTCTACGACCTCCGGCCACCCCTTAACCAGGTTCATCAGTATCTTATAACCTGCGCCAACGCCGATTCCGGCGAACACCATCTTGGCGCGACTGCCTCCTTCATCTCCAGCCTTGATTATTTCAGCACAGGCGGTTCCCTCGGGGTACTTCAGTTTTCCGTGCTCCTTATCAACCAAGAACCGCCTCAGTGGGATCATAAGTAACACGCCGAGACTACCGCCCAACACTGCCAAGGCAAGTATTTGCCACCATTTAATAGCAAACGAATATCCCTGAGCGGCTAATTGCGTACTGGCCGACCAGATGAAAAATGCCGGCACCGTAAAAATGACCCCCGCTGCAAGAGACTCACCGGCCGAGCCCATCCCCTGCACGATGTTGTTTTCCAGCACCGTCGGCTTATTCTTAAATGCCCGTAGAACTGCCATCGAAATGACGGCCGCCGGAATCGAGGCCGATACCGTCATACCCACCTTGAGGCCGAGGTAGGCGTTGGCCAGTCCGAAGATCAAGGCCACTGCAATGCCAAGAACAAGGGCCCGAGTGGTGACTTCGGCAGGCGATTCGGTGTGAGGAATAAACGGTTTGTAAGTCTCCGGAGCCTTAGAGTCGGCGCTTCCTGTCGGTCTCACGCGACCTCCCTGAGAGCTAAATTTTCGTGTGTCAATTACCTCCAGATAAAGCAGAACTGTTGTCGTGTCAAGCATTTAGTCGGTCGCGTCTGTATGATCGTCTGGTAGGTCCACCTGGTCCATTACCTCGCCGGCGAAGGCAGGCAATAATGGCAAGCTCGGAGGAAGCTGCCTGTTCTGTGTGTCAGCTTCTTGTAAGGCCGGTGTTGCGCCGGCATGAGCCGCAGAATCTGCGTCATACCAAGGCTCAAATATCGGGCGATGGACCTGAAGCTGATGATGACATCTTGTCAACAACAGGAACAATTTCGCAACCGTATTGTATAGGTATTGGACGATGCGAAATCGCGAGGAGGACAGGTTGACCGTCCTAAGTCCAGAATCTGCTCACCGGCCGGCCGATCCGATCGGCGGAATCTCGGCAAAGACCTGTACAAAAACACTTGACAGCGACTCTGTCAGTCGTTAGACTACCTTTGGACACGGGGTAATCTGATTTTCCTCACGATTGCGCACATTAGAGTAACCGCTAAGCAGTAGCAATTCGTATTGCGGATAGAAAGCGGCTGCGTCGTGCAATGGACTGTACGGGCCGGCGACAGCCACAACGTTAACCACATGCTAACCCTGAGGGGGTGAGCCTTGTTGAGACGTATTATGACGTTCGCAGTCATCTCAGCCATCCTGGCTCTGCCGGCAATGCTGTTTGCCGCGAGCGACCAGGCATTGGTGGCCGGTAAGCCGCTTGTCAACGCGGACAGGACGATCACCGTCCCGTTATCGATCACTAATCAGGACAACCTGATGGCAATCGACATCCCGCTGAAGTTTTCGGACGGGGTGACCCTCAAGGAGGTTAACTTCGAGAACACCCGGGTCTCCTATTTTGACCTGAAGGTGGCCAAAATCGACAACGCCAATAAGAACGTTGTCATTGGTCTGGTCTCGCAGTTGACTCCGACTCGGAAGCCGGAGCTCTCAGCCGGCACCGGGCCTGTCGCTAATCTGGTCTTCGAGGTGAAGGATCCTTCAGTGAGCGAGCTCTCGCTCGAGACCGTCAAGCTGGTGAATCCACATCATTCGCTCCTGTTTATCTATCACACCTGGGATCAGAACGGAAGAATCGGCCAGCAGCGTGTCGAGCCGACCTTCGACAAGGTCGCGTACGCGCTGACGGCGGGTTCTGGTCTGCCGCAGAATTTCGATCTGAAGCAGAACTATCCGAATCCATTCAACCCGTCCACCGAGATCTCATTCGATCTGCCGGTGGCCTCGAAGGTTGAACTAACGGTGTACAACGTCCTTGGCCAGCAGGTCAGGACATTAGTGAATGAGGAGATGACGGCCGGTTCTCACGTAGCCACGTGGGACGGCAGAGCCACTGATGGCAACCAGGTTGCCAGCGGCGTCTACTTCTATCGCATTTCGGCCGAGAGGTTTGAGATGACGAAGAAGATGCTGCTTTTGAAGTAAGCATGGTCGTAGGCTGACTACGATTGCTCACGCGTTCGATAAAGTTCGAGCCCTCGCTGCTGGTCACAGCGAGGGCTTTTCTCTGCGCAGATTCTAACGACCACACAAGCCGATTATCGCACAGTCTGCGACTAATCGCCTTCCCGACACGGGGGACGCCACAGCATCTTATTGATAATCAATTGGTTATGCCTTATTGAATGCCCCGGCACGCTTCTTGATATACTGTGCTTCAAACCGAGGTAGTGGGATCAGTAGTCCCATACGGGGCTGGGAGATTCCCCAGCGGACCTCGTGCGGATGGTCTTTCTTGGCGGTTATACCGTTCGCATCGAGAATCGGTTTTTGAGGAGAGCTGGGTCCTGACGTGAGTCGGGACCTTTTTTTTTCTGGGGGATGCGGGCGAGTTTACGCTTGCTCAGCCAATGTGCTCGGCCTACATTTTCGATGAAACCCATAAGGAGGCTGATCATGAAACGAATCGCAACCTGCGCAGTGGTGCTGTGTTTTGTGGCCGCGCTTGCCGTCGCTCAGGAAGCAGCGGAAAAACCGTGGTTTGATCTGCAAAACTGCGTGTTCTGCAAGGAAGTTGCAGCCCAACCAGGTCTGCTGGAACACATGAACACTGAATACCACAATATCTCCAGCGGCTTTCTGTCAATAAGCAAAGTCGATGACGAGTATCTGCCGGCGTATGAGAAGATGAAGGCGGGTATGAAGAAGGTTATCACGGACATGCAGACCACAGGCAAGATTCCATATATGTGTCAGCATTGCAGCAAGTACGGCGAGTTCGCGATGGCCGGCGTGAAGATGGAAGAAGTGGAGACGGGGTACGGCATTATTCACATGGCCATGTCATCCGATTCTACGGTGGTGACGAAACTTCAGGAGTTCGCCAAGCGGACCGACACTGAGTCCAAAAAGTACAAGAAGGAGATGGCGGGGAAGAAGTAACGGCATTCACCGTTACTCGTCGGAATAGATGTGAGGCCGCACAGGAAGGTGCGGCCTTTCTTTTGAGATCAAGGCAATGGTTCTCGGCCTTCGACTCCGCTCACCCCGACGATGATGGGGGCCGCATCACAACCGCCATCGCACTGGCGCTACGTTGCCGCGTCACGTCTCACCCCATCACCGCCAGCATATACTCCAGCAGCTTGACCACACCGTCACGGCCGTGTTCGCCGACCTCCATGGGCGGGCCGACACAAGTGGGACAGCCCGACGAACAACCGCATTTCTTGGCATGTTCGCGACACGCCTCAAACAGGCGTTCAGCTTCGCCGAACAGCTTCTCGGATAAACCCACCCCACCAGGGATGTTCTCATACACATAGACCGTGGGCCGCTCAGTAAACGGCGCGCGCACTTGTGAAATGGACCGAAGGTCCCTTGCGTCACACATCACCCAAAGCGGCGCAATCTTGCCGAGGATATTGGCCAGTCCGCGCAGCGCTCCGCCGAAGGTGTCACCGCTCAATCCCAGCTTAACGGCAACATCACCGGGAAACGCATACCAGAACGCATTCGTGTGCATTTCGAGTTCAGGGAGATTCAAAATGCCCGAGCCGACATTCTCATGTGTCTCGAACTTGATCTTCTTGAAGAGCACGGTCACGTTGGAGACTGAGACCTCACCCGATTGCATGCGAGCATCATCGAGCAACACGGATTCCTGGTTTGTCGCCAGCACTTTGAGATCGCTCTTTGTTTCGGCATCGGTGTAGTAATCGACCTCAGTCTCTTTCACATATGCCTTTTTCCCGTCCCAGTCCAATCGGGTGACCTGGTACTGGTTGGCGGAGTGAAGATAGATCGCCTCCGGATGCAGGAAGATCGGCGCCGAGAAATAGTCTACCTCGCCGATCACCTCGGCGTTATTCGATTCATTAAGGATGACGAAATTGTCCGGCGACGCGGAGCGAAGCGAGACCTGTTGCGCAGGATAGATCTCCGATGACCAGTGATACCGGTCGGATGCCTTGCGAACAATATTCTGGTGCGATAGATAATCCAGGATTTGCCCGGTCGAATTGTCGGCGGCAAGCTCTTCCTGCCCGAACGGGAGCTCGAACGTAGCGCATTTGAGGTGGTTGGTGCGGATGATCAGATTGTCCGGATCCACAATGCCGGACTCAGGTGTTCGTTCGAAAATGTATTTCGGCTCCGTGCACAGGAATTGGTTGATAGCAGTCGAATTGGCGACCATCACGGTGATCGATGTCCCTGCGCGTCGCCCGGCTCGCCCAGCCTGCTGCCAGAGCGACGCTATGGAGCCGGGATAACCAACGATTATTGAGACATCAAGATGGCCGATATCGACCCCCAGTTCCAGTGCGTTGGTGGATACCACGCCGGTAATGGACCCGCTTCGAAGACCCGCTTCGATCTGACGTCTCTCATTGGGCAGGTAGCCGCCGCGATAACCGGAAACAGTGATCCCTTTGCCAAAGTCCCCTTTTAACTCGCGCTGCAGATAGGTGAGAAGGACTTCAACATATAGGCGGAAATGAGCGAACACGATGGTTTGTATGCGATGACGGAGAAACGTGGCCGCCAGGCGGGCCGCCTCGTTCACCGCCGACTTGCGAATGCCCAGTTGCTTGTTTATGAGGGGCGGGTTGTAGATGAGAAAGTGCTTCTCACCCGAGGGAGCGCCGTTGTTGTCGATCAACTCGGGTCTGCGACCGATGATCTTCTCGGCCAATTCATCCGGATTGGCAATGGTGGCGGAACAACAAATGAACAGCGGATCTGAACCATAGAAACTGCAAATGCGTCTCAAGCGCTTGATCACGTTGGCCAGGTGTGAGCCGAAGATCCCGCGGTACTGGTGGATCTCATCAATGACCACATATCGCAGGTTCTCGAACAGCTTGATCCACTTGGTGTGATGGGGCAGGATACCCGCGTGCAGCATGTCAGGATTTGTCACCACGATATGTCCGGCGGACCGGATCAACCGTCGCGCGGTCTGCGGCGTGTCACCATCGAAGGTATATGTCTTGATGTCCACATCCAGTTTCTGGATGAACTCATACAGTTCACTCAGCTGGTCCTGCGCCAGTGCTTTGGTAGGGAAGAGGTATAATGCCCGGGAATCAGGCTGACGGAGTATTTCATTCAACACCGGCAGGTTGTAGCAGAGCGTCTTTCCGGAGGCGGTGGGAGTGACGACAACAACATCACTTTCCTTCATGACCGCGTTGATCGCACTGGCCTGATGGGAAAACAGACGTTCGATCCCTCGCGCGCTCAGCGCGTCTGTCAGTCGGCGATCGAGTCCATCGGGAAAGTCGGCGAATTTCGCCTCGCGTGCAGGATAGGTTTTCCAATGCGTGATGTTCTTGCCGACAACCGGGTCGGTTCTCAGAAAGTCGAGGATCTGGTCAAGGGTCATTTATGTCACGCTGGTGAGCTGGCGGCGACAGATATCGCAGAATCGTTCGGTTTTGTTGTCGATATCCAGCATCACCTGGCTATAATAATTAACACATCTGGGATTGCGGCACTCGGTGAGGTCAAAGAGATGTGCCAGGCGGTGTACCGCCTCTTTGAACAACCGTGGATACACCTTGCTTTCGTCCTCCGGAAGCCCATAGAATTCCTGCCTGATGCGGTACAGCGACACCACGGCGGTCCCGGACAGCCGGTCCACACAGGCCATTACAAACGACTCGTCCGGGAGATACAGGTCTTCTTCGCAGACGCCAATCACTTTTTCACGGCTGTTGGCTTTTGTCCGTTCGAGTTTCGCCAAAATGACCTGGGCATAGTATTGGCCGCGGACGGCATTGTACGCCTCCGAGGGCATTTTCATCCCTTTGAGAATATCGACCGAGCGGTTGAACACCGGCCCCACGTTGGAGGCCAGCTTGTTGACTGCCATGAAGTCAACATCACCCATCGGTACAACGACGATCTTCGATTTCACCAGTGTCATCTCCATTCACCGGCCTGATCTCAGTCGGCCGAGAAGAAGCGGGTATCTGAACCGGTCGGCGTGACCCGAACTTCGGCTTTCCTGGCACACTTTGGGCACCAGCCCACAAACGCCGTTCCGGCCGCGTTCAAGTATATCCGGGAATAGACTCCGCAGCAGCGAAAGTGCATGCCGACAAACGGCTTCCCGGAGCCGCCCTGTTTCTCCGGTTTATCCACATGTCAAATATACAGGGAGCTGAACCAAAAGCAAAGGGGGAGAAGCCACCGCCGGGAAGTCCGTCTGATTCCAAAGGAGACTGTCTATTCCCTGCTAATACAGGGTCGCGAACTCTTTCATGATTGCCACTGATGCCGATGATCCCAGCCGAGTCGCGCCGGCTGAGAGCAGGCGTTGGCAGTCTTCGAGAGTGCGAATCCCCCCGGAGGCCTTGACCTCAATCTGCCCTTCGGCTGCCCGAAACAGGGTCCTGACTTGTTCGACTGTGGCGCCGCCAAAGAAACCGGTGCAGGTCTTGACGAATTGCGCCCCACCGTTTATCACACACTTGGTAGCTTCGACCTGTTGCTGTTCGGTCAGTCTGCCCGCCTCAATGATCACTTTGAGGATTACTTCTGGTGGCAGATTTCGCCGAACCTTGCGAATTTCGGCTTCCACATCGGAGAATTGGCCTGCGCACAGCCTGCCAATATTAGCCACCATATCGATCTCATGGGCGCCGTCGCTGACTCCCTCGACCGCTTCCACTATTTTGACATCCGTCCTATTGGCACCGAGGGGAAAACCAGCCACGGTAAGGACCTTGACCGAGGTCTTCTTGAGAAGTTCGACTGCAAGCGCGGTCCACGCCGGATTGACAGCCACTGAATAGAATAGATACTCCCTGGCTTCGCAGCACAGCCGCCGGATGGCCGCCTCGTCCACTTCCGGTTGCAGCGCCGCGTGGTCAATCTTTAGGTTCAGGTCCATGAGTTCCTTATCCATTCTGTTCTCCCTTGCTTCCGGTCAACTGGCTCAGAAACGAGGTCCCGTCGAGAACTTCCGGGAGGTCGAAAATATCGGCAATGGTGGATCCAAGATCAGCAAAGGCGGAACGAGTGCCGAGGTCTGCACCCTGTCGCGTCGTTTTGCCGTAAGCAAGAAGAGGCACGAACTCTCTCGTGTGGTCGGTCGAACTCTTGATCGTCGGGTCACAGCCGTGGTCGGCCGTCAGCACCAGCAGATCGTCATTGTGCAGCACCGCAAGAAGTTCTCCAAGTTGGAGGTCGAACGCTACAAGCGCACGACCAAAACTGACCTCGTCGTTGCGATGTCCCCAGAGCTGGTCGAAATCTACGAGATTCGCGAAGATCAGTTGATGTTCCCTGTCCTCTTTCACTGCTCGCGTGATCTCGCTCATCACCTCGTTGTTGTTGCTGGTCTTGATAACGGTATTGATGCCGCGCCCGGCAAACAGGTCATATATCTTGCCAATAGAAAGTACTTTGTGGCCCTCGTTTGTCAAAAGATCCAGGAGGGTGTCGCGGGGTGGTGTCCGGGAAAAATCTTTTCGTCCAGCTGTGCGGACATAACTGCCCGGTTTGCCTGCAAACGGTCTGGCAATCACTCGCCCCACCTCGAACGGCCCGGTCAGCAGGTCTCTGGCGATGCGGCAGATCTCGTAAAGTCGCGGCAACGGGATTGTCTCTTCGTGGGCAGCGAGTTGGAACACCGAATCCGCCGACGTGTAGAGGATGATGGCCCCGGACAGTTGATGTTCTTCACCAAGTTGCTCGATGATCTCGGTACCGCTGGCGGCACAATTGCCAATGGTCATTACTCCGGCTCGCCGCTCGAACTCGGCAACAATGTCATGAGGGAAACCTTGCGGGAATAATGGAAACGGCTCCTTGAGGATGACCCCTGCCATCTCCCAATGACCAGTAGTGGAATCCTTGCCGGGAGATTGCTCCGCCATCCTCCCGTAACTGGCTAGCGGCGAGTCAGCGTGCGGCACACCCTTGATCTGGGTGATATTCCCCAGTCCCATACGTTGACAATGTGGCATCTGCAGTCCGCCAACGGCGTTTGCCACATGAGGGATCGTTGCCGCTCCCTGGTCGCCAAAGAGGTGAGCGTCGGGGAGCGCTCCGATACCGCAGGCATCAAGGACTATAAGGACTACCCGAGCGATCGGCATCACAGGATCCAGCGTTACCGGAAGGGGGTGCGGTTACATTAGCTTTCGCTCTTTGAGAGCGAAGCGTGTTTCGGACTGGCTGTCGACGCGATACGACTTGCTCGCACCTTCAGACAGTTTCTCCCGCTGTCCTGCGACCGTCCAGTTCTCCACTTGCATCACGACACAGCCTTCTTGGTAGGCAAAATACATGGTCCCGGTCGCCCGGATGCGATCGACTCCCTGACGTTGCGTGCTATCCTGAGGCGAGATCTTGACCGGAATTACCAGGTTGCCGTCGTAGGTTATGACAGCACACCGGTAGCCGAGCTGGCGCTCGACTCCTGTGAAGATATAGCAAGTCGAGGCCACGGTGGGAACGCTGTCGATAAAAACGCTCGTTTCCTGAGTCCAGCTTTGACCCGGCCGCAATTCGCCGGAAGGAAACACGGGTGTGGCCTGATCGAAGTAGTCCTCTATGTACGACGCAGTGGAGCTGTCCATTTCCGATGTGAAGTCGATATCAACAACTTTTCCGTTTGGCTTGACGAACACGACCATCTCCCGACTTCCGCGGACCGTATCCAGCTTTGTGGAGTCCTTTTCATTCACTTGTGTGTAGTCCCAGGAGTCTCTCTCCAGGATTTCCGCGGAGGTATCGGGAAGCACTCTGCGGACGGTTTGCTCGATCTGGAGAAGAATGGTAGCGCTCGATTGCTTGGTCACCGAGTCGGCTTCGGTAACGGTCAGACTCCTTCGGGTCGTTTGATCGTACACCAGTTTCAAGCCCGGCTCGAACTTGAATCTAAGACTAATCTCTTCGCCGCCCGTGCCGCATGACTGGAGCACGGCGGTCAGAAGGCTGATCCCAACGATGGCGGTTATTTTATTCACGACTGTCTCCGTATGGATTATCGGCTATTGTGGCCAAAGTAACTCCGGGAGGGTGGCAAATCTTCCCAATGGCCCCGGCGCCCCAAGCACCAAAGAAGCCCGGGCTACGAGGCGACGTTCATGGACCGACATGATAGTGGACTGGTCCGACGCAAGCAGTCCTCGAAGTGGTGCCGTTACCAGAAGCGGATGGGGGGAGGCATTGGCGGCTGTGACCTGTTCGCGTCGCTGGCTTCCCACCCAGACGGCGGCAAAAAGGAGCAGCAATGATGCCGCACATGTCAGGAGCGCACGCGAAAGTTCCGGGTTGATGCGCCGGGGGAGATGCGTGATCGACGTGCGCTCGACAACCGGTTCACGGTCAACGGTCTTGGCTGCTATCAGCGGGCTAACTTCCGCCCAGTAGTCAGGGCCAGGATCGGTCGCTGGCGCCGCGGCCAGCATCCTCTTCAATCGCAGTGCACGATCGTACTCCGCCTGGCAAGCGGAGCACGCCGCCAGATGCACTTTCACTTGTGCCTCATCCGGCGGGGAGAGTTCGTTATCGACCAGATCGTCAATGAGCGACAGGACAACGTGACAGGTCATTGTTACTCCTTTGTGCTCAGCCGCTTCGACAGAATTTTCTTCAGCTTGGTTCTTGCAATGTGCAGGTTTGAGCGGACGGTCGCCTCCGGGCAGTTCAGGATGCCCGCTATCTCCGTCTTGGTGTATCCTTCAATGTCATGGAGGATAGCGGTCAACCGCTGCCGCGGTGGAAGTCGATCCAGTGCCTGCAATATTTCCTTCATCAGCACCCGGTCATCGAAGTCATCGCTGGGGGTCCGAACGCGCCGGGACAACTCCATCTGGACGTTGCCGGGCAGCGTCGCCGGATCGTCGCCAACACTGCCCCTCCCTTTTCGCTTGCGCAAAAGGTCGATGGCATAGTTGGTTGCGATGCGCATCAAGAACGAGGTGAAACTGGCTACATGCTGTAATTCCTTTCGTCTTCCATATACCCGCACAAACGTTTCCTGAACCACCTCGTCGGCATCAAGATGGTTCCCCAGCAGTCGAAACGCTACTGAGTATATCCTGCGCTGGTGAAGTCGCACCAACTCGGTGAAGGCGCCGGTGTCGCCCCCAATAAACCGCTCGACCAACTCCGGGATGGTCCAGTTCATACCCCGAACGCGGATACGCCACTCACTTTAGACGCTGCCACCGACCGATTGTTCAATGCCCCTGAAACCTGTTGACCCTGCATCGGGTTTAGGTTATGGTTAGCGCCGACGGTTGTCAATTCATTTTTTGGCAACGCTTTGACAGATAAGAAGTTATGGACGAACAGGCAATTCAAACCAACCGCTACAAGTTTTTCACGGTCGGTGCTCTGGGAACGTTCATGGCGACATTCGATGGTTCGATTGTCAATGTCGCCCTCCCGACCATTGCTGAGAAATTGAGCTGCCCAGTCGATGTTGTCGCGTGGGTCGTGCTCGCCTACTCACTAACTCTGATCGCCCTCATGCTTGTCTTTGGAGCCTGGACTGAGTCGAAAGGGTACGCATTCGCGTACCGATTTGGGTATATCTTCTTTCTCCTCGGATCGCTGACCTGTTCTCTGGCCTGGGACATCTATGCGCTGATCATCGGCCGCATACTGCAGGCAACTGGCACGGCAATGTTTGCGGCTATCGGCCCCGGCATGGTGTCACGGGTCTTCCCGGCCAACGAAAGAGGCAAGGGGATCGGTATGATGGTCATGATGGTAGCCGCAGGCTTCATGGTTGGCCCGCCGGTCGGCGGACTGATGCTGGGGATCTGGTCCTGGCCCTCGATCTTTCTCGTGAATTTGCCCGTCGGCTTGGTCGGTCTCTATCTTGTGTACCGTTATTTTTCGCTTCTCCCGCCCCCCAAGTCAAAGCGAGAAGTTCGGTTTCCCAGTGCCGCGGCCATTTCAACGTCGCTTGTCGCGGGGATTTTTGCGCTGTCGATGCTCAACGATCATCCGTTCAACGACGTTCGGATCTGGGGACTGCTGCTGCTTTCCGCGGCCGCTTTACTGGTTTTCTTTCGTATCGAGTCAAAACCCGAAAAGGCGCTTATCGGGCTGGAGATATTCCGCAACCGACAATTCACGACTTCGATCCTGGCACAATCGACATACTTTATCGCCTCCTCGGGTGTATTGGTGCTCATTCCATTCTATTTGGAGCGCGTGAAAGGGCTGGAGCCGCGACAGGTCGGGCTGTTTCTCATCATCCTGCCGGTCCTCATGTTCGTTCTTTCCCCCTTAGCTGGCCGTCTCTCCGATCGCATCGGTTACCGGCTGCTCACCTCGGCCGGGATGTTGATCACAGGACTGGGTCTTGTGCTTCTGGGGCGAATGGACCTTGAAACCACGAATATGTATGTGGTTTTGTCGATGACCGTCATCGGCGTTGGTGTGGGCCTGTTCAGCACTCCCAATTCATCAGCTTTGATGGGCTCGGTAGAAGCGTCGCAGCAGGCGGTGACATCCGGCATCCTGGCTACCAACAGGAACATCGGGATGTCGGTCGGAGTCGGTCTATCCACGGCCTTTTATTCATTTCTCGAAAACAGGAACGGTGCACTGGCAGATCCCAAGCTGATATTCATCCGAAGTTACAGGCCGGTGATCTACTTCGCCGTTGCCCTGACTTTGGTGGGAGTTGTTTTCTGTTTAATCCGCGGCAACGGCGAGAACAAAGCAGTTGACATAACGCCCCCCGGCGTGTAAAATCGGGGACTCATAATACGGGGCCATAGCTCAGCTGGGAGAGCGCTTGACTGGCAGTCAAGAGGTCGGGAGTTCGATCCTCCCTGGCTCCACAAATTCCGATCATACGCCCCGACTTTGCAGTCGGGGCATTTAGTATCGAGTTAATTCACGGACATAGCGGCAGGGCAGAGCTGAAAAAAAGAAATGAAACCATCCTATTCAGGTCCGAGATGTCGATAACGCCCCCCAGGCTGCCGTCCACATTCGCTTCATCAGGGCATGACGTTATCGCACCGCCGAAAAAAAGGTAATCCACCAAGGCTCCAAGGTCGCTGATATCACTGAGATCACCCAAGTCACCGTCCACATTGCCGGTTGTGCCGGTACAGCAACCCAGACTGCACTGGCTGGGGACGCCGTTCGGCACGATCTTGTAAACGCGTCCGGCGTTCAGGTTGACTACGTACAACTCTCCACGGGCATCTTCGCCGAACGAGGCAACGCCGGAACTGGTTAAACCCAATTCCGTATTTCGGTTCTGGAAACCGGTAATACCCGAACCATCATACGTGAAACTCCATATCTCGCCGGTACAGTAGTCGGCGAAAAAGTAGGTTCCTTGCAGGTCCGGTATGGCGCAACCACGATAGACGTAGCCACCGCTGATGGAACATCTCCCTCCCGAGTGGGTGTACTGATAGATCGGGTCCACCAACGTGAAACCTGCCTCACAGTTGGTTGGCGGGTTGTAGCAGTTCAGACCTTCTTTTCGCCGCCAGCCGTAGTTCTCGCCACCGGAGCTCGAACCGGGCTGGAAGTCGATTTCTTCGATGACATTCTGGCCAACGTCGGCGATATACAGATCGCCGGTCTGCCGGTCGAAACTCCACCGCCATGGGTTTCGGACGCCAAGAGACCAGATCTCGTGGCGGTAATTCGCCGAATCGACGAACGGGTTGGAGGGGGGGATGATCACCGTGTCGGCGCTGACGTCGATACGGAGCATTTTGCCGAGAAGGGAAAGGGGATTCTGAGCGTTGTTGTTAGGGTCTCCTGCGCTGCCCCCATCACCCATGCCAATATACAAATATCCGTCGAACGGCCCGAAACCGATCATACCCCCGTTATGATTTGAAAAAGGCTGGTTGATAGTCAGATAATCGTGACGTGTGGCAATGCTGGCGCTGTCGGGGTCACTGCTGACACTAAACCGTGTGACAACGGTGTTGCCCGACGTGTTGGTGAAATTGAGAAAGAAATACCCATTTGTGGCATAATTGGGGTGAAACGCGAGCCCCAGCAGCCCTTGCTCCGTACCGGAAGACGTAATAAGGGAAGCGACGTCAATGAACGGTCGCGACAGAGTGGCGCCGGCCCGCCAGATCTTGATCTTGCCGGTTCGCTCGACTATGAACAAGCGGGTGGTGTCGCCTGGCGGCGACGTTATGAACAGTGGCTGTGTGAAAGTCCCTCCGATCTGCACGGTCGTGAGCGGCGTGGCCGCCGGAACCGGCGATGCGACGAGTGCCGCCGCTGCCAGTACCGCGACTACTGGCAATATCCCGGTCTGAGTCATGGCTACCTCCTGACTGTTTTCCTATACAGAGATCTGCCCTGTTATACTTGTACAACCTACATGTCATGGACCGATGAAGTTGATTACAGAATAACAGCTGGATCGGTCGGTCGGTTCGCGATTGCTTCGCGGCTGGTCTACCGGACCAGCTTGAACGTGAGCAGGCGATCGAGGCGAAACGTTCGTTCCGCCTGTGCTTTTTCGCAGTAGGCTCGGATGTATATCGCGAATCGTTGTTCGAAAACACGCAGTGGGCGTATACGACGCGTCTCCGCGGGTCGGCCAGAGGACGAATACACAATCTCAAGCGTCAGTTGTTCCCGGCAGGCCAGTGAAATGTCGGCGAACTGCTCCGGCAGTTCTGCCTCCCGAAGTCGACCATCGGTGAAATGATATTGCCCGCACTTGCGCACTAGTTCATCCAGCTCTGACGTGCGGCCCAGATCATCCATCAACCGAGTGAACAAGCGCTGCACGCATCCGGCATCGGCCAGCGCCCGATGCGCCTGGGTCTGCTCAATATCAAACTTCTGTACCAGCGACAAGAGGGAGTATGACGGGAGTTGCGGGTAGGACCTGCGATAAAGATCAACCGTGTCGAGAATCAGGTTATCAGGTAGCACGTCGTCGCCTCGGTCCAGTTCACAGGCAACGAAGGCAATATCAAAAGGGGCGTTGTGTGCCATCAGAACGGCCTCCGGGCCGCAGAATTCGAAGAAGCTCATCAGCGCCGTTTTGGCCGATGGTGCACCGGCCACCATTTCATCCGTGATACCGTGAATTGAGATGACTTCCGCCGGTATGGCGCTCCGGGGATCGATCAATGTCTGGAACGTAGTGACCTGGTCGTCACCAAGTCTGAATTTCACGCCGGCAATCTCGACCAGCCGATGCGAGGGGGCCCACAAGCCGGTTGTTTCGGTATCAAACGCGACGAATGTCAACTCATCAAGGCGCATATCTGCCTTCGGGGTAACTGACCTACGGCAAGATGGTGCGCCGTAAACCGATTGACAATCGCAATCTCCGGCATATCTTGGTAGCAAAGGTGTTTGTATGATATCTGTATGCAGTAGACCCCATCACAGCTTTATTCGGACCAAACCGGTCCAGTCTTTTGCCTCTCGCTATAACGCTCTGGCCGGTTCCGGCCTCCAGGACGAGTAGTCTCGCTCTCGGTTCCACGCGGCCGCCAAGAGGTCGCACGTATCCGTAACAGCTATGTGAATCAATATGGCATCGGTTTGGAGAAGTATATGGCATTGAAAGAAGTCATTATCACGGGCGCCGACCTCACGGTTGATGAGGTTGATGCTGTCTGCCGGCGTGGGGCGAAGGTTATGCTTGCCCCGCAGGTCGAAGGAGCAGTGAAAGCCAATCGTGACGTTATCGAGCGCAAAGTGAAGGCCGGCGTAGCCGTTTATGGCGTCACCACAGGAATAGGCGAGTTTGCCCGAATTCAGATCTCGCCCGAACAGGGGATGGAACTGCAGAAACGAATTGTCTACTCCCATGCGGCGGCGGTGGGGGACCCGATACCGGAATCTGATGTTCGTGCGGCCATGTTGCTGCGCCTGAACTGCCTCTCGAAAGGGTATTCCGGTGTTCGTCCGGTATTGGTTGAGACATTGGTTCAAATGCTCAACAAGGGTGTTCATCCGGTCATCTATCAGAAAGGGTCACTGGGTACATCGGGCGATCTGGCGCCGCTGTCACAATTGGCCGAGGTTGTGATGGGAGAGGGGCGTGCCGATTTCAACGGCAAGCGGATGGCGGGAGGAGAGGCCATGGCGGCGGCAGGCATTCGGCCGATCGTGCTCAGCTTCAAAGAAGGGCTGGGCGTGATCAACGGCACTCAGGCGTTTACCGGTGTGGGAGTTCTGGCCATCCATGATACGCGCAAGCTTTGCAAGAATGCGATAATCGCAGCCGGGATGACCGTGGATTGCGTCAGTTCGGCTATTGCGGCCTTTGATCCCAGGGTCCACGAGATCCGAAACCACCGCGGACAGAAAGTGGTGGCCGAGAACATCCGTCGAGTCATTCAAAATTCTGAGACAATCCCCGCAAACAGGGGGAAAGTGCAGGATGCCTACTCGCTTCGATGTGTCCCGCAGATCATGGGGCCGACGCTCGATGCCCTGCAGTATGTGACTCAGCAGCATGAAGAGGAGATGAATGGTGTATCGGACAACCCACTCTTCTTTACGAATGACGATGCCTACCTTGCCGCCGGTAACTTCCACGGGCAGCCGGTGGCCATGGCCCAGGATTTTCTGGCGATAGCCATAGCCGAAATCGCCGACTTGGCCGAACGGCACACCAATCGGCTTATGAACCCGGTGCTTTCCGGACTTCCGGATTTCCTTGTCGAGGGTAAAGGGCTCAATTCGGGCCTCATGGTGGCCCAGTACTCTCAGGCGGCGTTGATGTCCGAAAACAAGATTTTGGCTCACCCGGCTGTAGTGGACAACGTCTCCGTCTCAGCTGACCAGGAAGACCATGTCTGCATGGGCTCGGTGACGGCCATGAAATTGACTACCATTCTCCGCAATACCGAGATATGTGTGGCGATACAATTGATGTCAGCAGCTCAGGCGCTCGATTTCAAACGGCCGCTTAAGGCCGGCAAGGGGACTGAGGCCGCGTATCAGGTCATTCGCCGAAAACTCAAAAAGCTGGTGGATGATCGCCCCCTCTATCCGGACATTGAAATTGTCACCGCACAGGTCCGCGACGGTTCGATTGTGGAAGCGGTTGAGGAAGCCGTAGGCGAAATCAAACTGTAAGCCCAAGCTGTCGGATTACAATCGAACACTGCCGTTCGTCCGTACGAGCGGCAGTTTGTTTGGAGTCCATCACGGCGTTGGTGTCGTCGATTGCTCGGCTACCTGCATGAAAATGCGAAGCCGTCGCTGCAGCCGCGCCAATTCGTCGGGGTGCTCCCGGCTGATATCCCGCGGCTCACTATTAAGCGAATCCCGGTCGAACAGGCTGATAAACTCTCCGAGCGCCTCGAGATAGAAATAGTCCCGTTCAAGGTAGGCGATACAACTGGTGGAGTTCATGGTTGCGAAACCACTGTCGTCGGCCGGCAGTAACAGCAGGTTGCGTCCCCAGCTCTGGTGAGTGTAGTCCCCCCCGAGTAAGCCCATGAGCGTCGGAAGGACATCCGTCTGCCCCCCGATTTTGTCGATCCGCTTCCTTTCGGCGCCCAGCAGCGAAGGTCCGTAGATCAGGAGCGGGACCTGAAAATCGCTCAAATTCACCGCCAGGTTTCCGCCGCGGAATTTGGCGTGGTCCGCCGTCACGACGAAAATGGTACTGTCGAACGCGGAATGAGCGCGGAACTCATCGATAAATCTCCCCAGAGAATGGTCGGCATACAACTGGGCATTGTAGACCATCGAAGTATCGGATCTGTCGAAATATCGCTGCACCGAGGAATCCGGCAGGTCGAACGGCTCGTGATTGGAGAGGGTCAGGATGGTCAGTTGAAAAGGGCGAGGGAATGAATCAAGCCGCTCAACCATCTCATGAAATACCACATGGTCCGGGATACCCCATTTGGCCAGGACTTTCTCTTTTCCCAGGTCCTTGTCCCCATAGAGGCGGTCAAACTGCTTGGCGCGAAAGAATCCGCCACAGTTGTCGAACACCAGGTCGCCGCCATATGCGAAGGCGTTGTAATAACCGCGTTCGTGCAATATCTCCGACAGCGCTCGGAACGGGTGCAACGCATTATATCGTGTCATAACCGATCGTCCGGGCAGCGCCGGAAAAGCACATAGGACACCCGGCAGACCATAATTGGTGCGGGTGCCGGTGGCATAGAATTGAGTGAACAGGATCCCATCTTCCGCGAACTGGTCAAAGCGGGGCGTGAGATTGCGCGGCGAGCCGAGCGCGCCGGTGTTTCGCCCTGACCAGCTCTCTTCCAGCACGATAATGATATTCGGTCGAAATCCCCAGCTCGCCTCCGCCTGGTGTGTCGTGCGTATGAGTGTCGAGTCGTCATCACGCCACGTCTCATTAGGTTGTCCCAACAGGGTCCGAACCGTGTCCATTCCCGTCTTGAAGTCTACGAACGGGAAGCGATCATCTTCGGGTAGGTACGCAAGGCGCGGGTCTGATTTCTCCTCGCTGAACGCCCGCCCCAGCATATAGATGCCGTTCAGCCCGAGCTGGTTGAGAAAGTGATTCTGACTCACGTACGCCATTCCCCAGTTGATCGTGGAGAGACTGGTTCGCCCTCGTATACCAACGAAGCTGATCCCCAGGAACAGCACGAAATACAGTATCTGCGATCTCCATGAGTTGCGGTAGGGCACCCGGGAGGCGACATTGAATAATACGCCAAATAGGTGCCACAAAGCTGCACTAACGGTGACCCATAGTAGCATGAATGGCACGAAGCGTGATTCAGACACGACCAAGTGCCAACTGGTCTTGCCGCCCTCGATCCCTTGGATTGCCTGGAAATTGAGGTGGCTGTCGAAATAGAAAAAGAAGCGAAGGTCGGCCAGCAAGAGCAGCACCGAAAGAGAAAACATGATGGTGGTATAGGATACGATAAGCCTTCGCCAGAAGCGAGTCACTTCGGGCAGCCATGGAAGTACCAGCAGTACCGGCAGGAGAGTCACCAGAATGACGATGGTATCAAAACGGGCGCCGATCAGAAAGGCACGAAGCAGATCCGTGTTGCTCACCCCGCTCATGCGTTCGTTAAACTGGTACCAGAACACAAAGCGCCAAAGCCCAAAAAGCAACAGGCCGGAGATCCATACGAGGAGGGAATACAGGTACGGGCAAGATGGCAGGTAGGCGCTGAACCGCGGCGGCAGTCTACGAGTCATCAGGTAAATTAAGTACTTCATGGGGCAAAAGACAAGCCCCAGTGTCGATCATACTCGATTCGTCGCATCCACTTTGTTCCTGACAGGACACACAACGCGTTAAAAGCTTGCCCGCGGCTCGCACGTGAGCAAATTTGAAAGTGCAGGCAGCGATAATCAAGGAGGTCTCGATGAAGCGCGTGTATTTCACGGTATTTCTGGCCGGGGCAACGGCGGCGCATGCTGCCGATATATCAGGTCTATCAAGGCCACTCCGCCCGGTCCATACCTATTCGATCGTCTGCTATGACTCCACCACTGGGCAGTTTGGCGCTGCAGTGCAGTCCCACTGGTTCAAAGTGAGCGATGTCATCTGGCTGGAGCCTGGCGTTGGGGCAGTTGCCACCCAATCACTCGTGGAATTCTCATACGGTCCACTTGGTCTGGCGATGATGAAAAACGGCAAATCGGCCCGCCAGGCGCTGGCCGGATTACTGGCAAGTGATTCCGCCAATGCCGTTCGCCAGGTTGCCATGATCGACCGGCATGGCATCGTCGCCACCCATACCGGATCGCGTTGTATCGCCGAGGCGGGCCATCACGTCGGGAAGTTCTATTCCTGCCAGGCTAACCTGATGCGAAACGCCACGGTCTGGGACGCCATGGCAAAGGCGTTCGAGCAGACTACCGGCGACCTTGCCGACAGAATGATGGCGGCGCTGGAGGCTGCACAGAAAGAAGGGGGAGATATTCGCGGCATGCAATCTGCCGCCATGGTTGTCGTGTCCGGCACGCCGACCGGCATGCCTTGGCGAGATCGCATTGTCGATATTCGCGTGGATGATTCGCCGCAGCCGCTGGCCGAGCTGCGACGGCTTCTTGATATCACTCGTGCCTATGACCTGATGAACAAAGGGGACGAATTGGCGGCTGTCGCGAAGCTCGATGACGCCGCGCGAGCCTACGCTGATGCTTCGCGTCTGGCCCCGGGCAATCTGGAAGTACAGTTCTGGAACGCGGTCGGTCTCGTAACCAACGGCCAGCTCGAACGGGCATTGCCGTTATTCAAGGAAATATTCGCCAAGGATGATTCTTGGCGCACCCTGGTGCCGCGGCTTGTGAAATCAGAACTGTTGCCCAACGACAGCGCCACGATAACCCGCATTATCAGCCAGTAGCACGCGCTGGAATAGTGGAGAAAGCCTGAGGTCGGAAAGACGAAGCCACGGGTTGCGGATGCACGGCTATTCGGGGAGCGCTACCATCCGATCGAGTTCTTCTTTGATCGATGCCCCCTCCAGCTTGCTGACCCGAATGGTGGCCCGGCTGCCGGGCGTGCGCGTTTTTTCGGCGATATAGTGATGGTCCGCAAGACGGGCGATCTGATGCAGGTGGGTCACCACCATGACCTGGCTGGTCTCAGACAGCCGCTTGAGTTTGAGACCCACCTCATGAGCGGTTCGGCCGCCAATACCGGCATCGACTTCGTCAAACACCAAAAGAGAGTGCCGCAGTCGAGCGTTTTTCTTTTCGGCCGCCTTGAGGGCCAGCAGAATTCGCGACATCTCACCCCCTGACGCTGTCTTCACCAGCGATTTCAGTGGCTCGCCCGGGTTGGCGGAGAAGAGAAAGCGGGCATGTTCCAAGCCGTACGCGTACGGTTTTACGGCCTTCCCATCCAGCAACACACCGTCGGTCTCTTCCTCGTACATGAACTCGGCTTCAAATCCTGCCTTGTCAATAGCCAGTTCGCTCAATTCCCGCAGCACGAGCTTGCACAGATACTCAGAGGCTTTCTTGCGCAAATCGGAAAGCTCCTGTGCCTTCCGGCTATATTCCTTGAAATTTCGCTCGACCGTCCTTTCGAGCGCCAGGATCATGCTGTCAACATCGGGATATTCACCGAGCTGCGCTTTGATATCGGCGAGCATCGCCAGGATCGCTTCCTCCGAACCGCCGTATTTCTTCTTGAGGTTGTACAGCTCATCAAGGCGCGCGTTGATCTCGTCGAGTCGTGACGGGTCATCGGGAATGGAGGCGCCGTACTGCTCGATCACGCGTCGCAGTTCTTCAAGGCGGAAGTCAATATCACCCAGCTCATCGGCCGAGTGATTCAGCCGGTTGTCGATATCCGCCATCTTGTCCAGCTCTTTGCGCGCCGCGCGCAGTTGGTGAATGACCGATTGCTCTTCATTATCGAGGATATTCTGCACCAGCTCCGCCGACGCCATGAGGGTTCGGGAGGAGTCCAGTATTTTTCTCTCACGCAGGAGATCTTCTTCTTCGCCCATCCGGACCTGAGCCTTTTCGATCTCGGCCTTCTGGTATGCCAGTAGTTCGTGTTCCTTCCGAGTCTGCTCCCGGCGCTCGACTACCCGCTTGAACTCCTTGACCGTGCGTTCCCATTCGGCGAATAACTGGCCGACCAATTCACGAAGCGTATCAAGCCCGCCGAAATGGTCCAGAAACAGGAGGTGATTCTCCTCGTTCATCAGCATTTGATTGGCGTGCTGGCCCAGAATCTCTGCCATCGGGGTGGTGAGCTCTTTGAGCCGCGCCAGCGAAGAGGGGGTGCCGTTGATCCTGATGCGGGAGTTGCCGTCTTTGGTAATCTCTCGAACCACGGTAATGGTGTTGTCGATGATGTAATCGGCGAAGTCCCGCTTGTACTGGTTGGACATGTTTGATATCTGGAACTGAGCCTCGACCACTCCCTTGGCGGCGCCGTGGCGCAAAAACTCCCGGTCGGCCCGGTCCCCCAGCGCGAGGGAGAGCGCCGTCACGATAACCGATTTGCCTGCCCCAGTCTCACCCGTTAGCACGGTAAGCCCTTTGTCGAATGCCAGGTCAGCCTCGGCGACCAGGGCGATGTTCTGTATTTTAAGCGAAGTCAGCATCAGAGTCCAAAACTCTTGAGTTGTTGCAGCAGCGCATCAGCGGTCTTCTGATCGCCTGATGCTTCCGCCGCCGCCAATTCCTTCTGCAGTTGCGCCCGAATCCGTTTGCGCTTTCGTTCGGCAATCAGTCCAATATAACGTCTTGTTTCACCGTCAACAACCTCCGGTGCCCATTCGCGGGACGCCAGTTCGGTCAGGAGGGAGATAGTAGCATCATCGGCAAGATTCTGAACGAGTGTAGCGGCGTTGACAATGCCAACAGCTTTGTATTGCTGGATCATGGCAGCGTAGAGCCGTGACAACTGCTTGGAATCGAGATCGTCCGGCGATACCGCTTCAAAGGCAGTGTCGATTGAACCGGGATTGGCAAGAAGAAGCGACACGTAGTCCATCTCCATTTGGTGTTGGCGTGCTTTCGCCCCTGCGTTAGATTGTTCCGGAGTTCCGCGCGCCGGAGATGAAGCCTTGAATATCCCCGGCTCAACGCCGATCTGAACGGCCGCCTCAGCAAAAAACAGCGTCCTGCGAGTAGGATCCCCGATCTTGCTGCCGAGCGCGCTTAGCTCCTTCACGAGCTTCTCCTTGGCAATGATACCGGCGTTGTCGAGATTCACTCGTTTCACCCGGAACGGAATGAACCCGATTGCGTCGAGCCGAAGTTCTTCCACTTTGCCCCGGCCGAATTTGCGGGAGATGCTGTCCGGGTCTTCTCCCGGAAGCGCCGGCATAACCTTCACCTCCAGGCCGGCATCGTACAGATGCTCGACCGACCGTAGCGCCGCATTCTGTCCGGCTGAATCGGCATCGAAAAACAAGTATACCTCGTCACAGAACCGCGCCAACAGTCTTGCCTGCTGCGGCGTGAATGCTGTGCCGGACGATGCCACGACGTTTTGAACACCCACCTGCCAGAGCGAGATGAGGTCAAAATACCCTTCGACGATATACGCCGCACCGGCCTGTCGGATATGATCTCGCGAAAAGTTCAAGCCATAGAGGAGATTTCCCTTGGTATACAACGGCGTCTCCGGTGAATTCACATATTTCGCCTGCTCACCCTTCTTGAGGGTCCGCCCTCCGAATGCCACCGGCTTCTGACTCAGATTGAAAATCGGTATCATCAAGCGCTGGCGGAAGAGATCGAAGTAGCTCTTTCTGGTCTCCGAGAAGCTCGCCAGCCCGGCCTTGTGCAGGTCGTCCGATGTTACATCTTTGCACCGCGCATACTTGATGAGCCCGTCCCACTCCTCGCCGCTTAGCCCGATCTTGAAAAGCTCAATGCTTTCGTCGCTGATCTGCCGCTGCGATCTCAAATACTTATCCAGGACAACAGCATATTTCGATTGAAAAAGTACCTTGTGAAAATAGTCGAGTGCGATCTGATTCGCATAGTTGAGCCGTTCGAACTGCTCGCGTTTGACGTCGGTAGCAGCCTCTCTGATGGTGATGTTCGCTTTGCTCGCCAGGAACCGCACGGCCTCCACAAACGACATCTTCTCATGCTCCATGAGGAAACTGAAAATGTTGCCCCCTTTGCCGCAGCCGAAGCAGTGGAATATCTGTCGATCAGGGTTGACATTGAACGAGGGTGTTTTCTCGGTGTGAAACGGGCAGAGGCCGAGGAAATTGCGCCCGCGTTTCTTCAATCGGACAAACTCGCCGATCACCTGGGCAATATCGGTTGCCTGGCGGACCTGCTCGATAGTTTCGGCTGGTATCATTGTTTCAGCTTCACAACCGTGACTCCCGCGCCCCCCTCGTTCCAGTTCCCGAGCGTGAAGGAGTCGACCTCGGCGTGCTTTTTGAGATAGTCTGTGATTATCCGGCGGAGCGCTCCGGTCCCTTTGCCATGGATGACATATATCTGGCCCAGGCCGGCCACGACCGCTCGGTCGATGAATTTTTCAAGCGCTTCCACGGCTTCCTCACCGGTCATCCCTCGAAGATGTATCTCCGGTGAAATATCATTGTTGTGCGGAATTCGGCCGGCCGGGCGCACGACACTACGCGCGGACCCATCGGCGTCAGGTTGTCGAAGATGCCTCAGTTCGACAATCGTATTCACGTTCCCCACTTGTACCCTGGCGCGATCTTCGCCGACCATTTCAAGAATGAGTCCCTGCTGATTCAGGGTGGCGATCCGCACCTGATCTCCCTTTTGAAAGCGTATGGTCTCGATCGCTTCCTTGTGCGCCGCCGTCAGGCGTTGTTTCAGGTCACCGACACCTTTCTGGGTCACCTTGAGCGTTTGCTGTAGTTTCTTGATCGACTCCTTTGACGCCTGCGTTTTGCGTATTTCGCCAACCAGTCGTTCGGTTTCCTTGCGCGTCTCATCGAGCAATCTCTGGGTCTCTTCAAGTGCCTTGGTTCGTTCTTCGTCAATCTCATCTCTGAATTTCTCCGTCTTGATCCGGTACTGCTCTTCAAGGTCTCTCGCCTTGGTCAGGCGGTCGGTCAATTCCGCCCGATCTGCCGTGATCTGCTTGAGTTCCTTTTCAAGCGAAGCTATCAGTTCGTTGAGGGATCGCTCACCGGTGCCGACCAGTATCGACGCATGCTCGCATACTTCGGCCGGCATACCGAGTCGACCGGCTATCTCAACGGCATATGACGAGCCGGGCAGACCGACATGCAGCCGATAGGTGGGGGCAAGTGTCTCACGATCGAATTCCAAGGAAGCGTTCTCGATGGCCGCATGGTCGAGCGCCAGTGACTTGAGCTGCGAATAGTGAGTAGTAGCCACTAATCGGGCACCGCTGCGAACGATGTGCAGTATGATCGCTTCGGCCAGCGCCGCCCCTTCCTTTGGGTCGGTCCCGGCTCCGATCTCATCAAGCAACACCAGCGTATCCGGCGACAGACGGGTTATGGCACGAATGATGTTGCCGATGTGCGATGAAAACGTCGAGAGTGACAGCTCAATCGACTGCTCATCACCAATGTCTGCGTACAACTGCCGGAACGTGCCGACTGTGGATCGTTCGGATGCCGGGATCGGAAGGCCGGACTGAGCCATCAGGACCAGCAAGCCGATCGTTTTCAAGGCTACGGTTTTCCCGCCGGTATTCGGGCCGGTGACCAACACCGCCTGGCGTGCATGATTTAGCTCAAGGGTCAGTGGAACAACTTTGGCAGGGGAGCCAGACTGCCAGACAAGGAGCGGATGTCGCGCCACTTCGAGCTTGAAACCGGCGGAATCCACAATGTTTGGTCGGTGTGATTCGGTCCGAATGGCGAACTGGGCTGTGGCATACATGCGATCGAGACTGGCGATGAGCGCGATATTTCCCTCCAGCGCGTCGGCGCGGGCGGCGATTTCCGATGTGAGATGCCGAAGGATCCGATCCATTTCGATTCGTTCTTCCTGCGAGAGCAGGTTGACGCGATTATTGAGTTCCACCGTCTCCTTCGGTTCGACAAAGAGCGTGGCGCCGGATTGACTTCGGTCGTGGAGAATGCCGATCTCGTTCCGAAAACTGCTGGCCGGCACCGGTATTACATACCGTCCGTTCCGCTGTGTGACGATATCATCAGTCCAACCAGGCTGTTTCTTCTGCGCACCCAGTAGTTGTTCGAGTCGATTGATCACGCGGCGGCGTGTATCGTTCAGTTCGATCCGGACCCGTCGCAATTCGGGGGAAGCGTCGTCCTTGATATTAGCATGTTCGTCAATCGCCTTGTGAATCTCTTTGTGCAATTCCGGGAAGGCCCTCAAGTTCTGGAGATACTCTGCTACGAGAGGGAACTTCTCGCGACTTTCCTTATCATAACCGTGAAGGGCCGTGGACAATGCCACCAGGTCAGCCACCTGAAGTATCTCGTCAGGGGCCAGGAACATACCCGATATCCGTGATTTGGCCAGCAGTTCGCGGCAATCCTCGGTACGGTACAGGGGAAAGGGGAGTCCAAAACGGACAATGTCCTTCATCTGGCTGTATTCCGACTGGAGCCGGTCGATCTCGCTTCTGTCGAATATCGGCCGAATATCCGCCACCTCGGCGCGACCGTACGGCGTGAGACATTGACCGCCTATGAGGGCGATGACCTTGGGGAATTCGAGCGTGTCTATTGCGTGTGCGTCGATCATGGTTACTTACCCACAAACAAAAACCGGCCGGAGGCCGGTTTAATATACGCTCAAGCGCACTGAATCAAAACCATATCAACTGCCACCGGACGTGTTGAAGAACCGGTCTATTTGATACATAACCCGATACACTTTCTCCCGATCATCGCTCACCGTCCCCTTCTGATTTCGCTCATTCTTGGTATCCTGACCGGTCGTTAGAAGGGTGGTCTCCACTTTGGTCATGAAGCTGGGATTGCTCGGGTGCATGACACGGGTTCCTTCATACATGAGCGGGACTGTTTTGGCCACGACCTTGCCGAACAGCGAGGAATCGTAGGCCAGGTAGAAGGATTCCGGCATAGGCAGGAGGAACACCAGAAACGCGAGCACCCCCACCGAAACCCAACCCCGGATAAGTCCGACGATTGCCCCGCCGACTTGGTCTTGTTTCCCCTGGCTCTTGATACTGGCCACTTTGTAGAAAAGCCAGGCGAGCAGTTTGAACAACCCGTAGGCACCTGCCAGCAGGATGACAAAAGACACAAAGGCCGAAACAAGGCTGGAACCGCCGATCTTGTTGTATACCCAGACGGCAAAGCTGTCCAGGTAGTTGATGGACAGCACTACTGCCAGGCAGACCACGATGAAGGCGGACAGCTCCCGCACCAGCCCCTTCTTGGAACCGATAATGACCGCTGCCAAGAGCAGCGCGATTAACAAGAAGTCGATCCAGTTCATGACGACACTCCCTGTCTTTGGATTCGTGACTTTGGCTGGGAAGGTAGAGAGTTTTTAAACTACTTGGCAAGAAATTCTGACACCAGGCGGCTGACCAGCTTACCGTCGGCTTGCCCCTTGACCTTGGGCATCAATGCCTTCATGACCAGCCCCATCTTCTGAGGGGAATCGGCGCCGGTCTCGCTGATGGCTTCCTGGATCAACTCACGGAGCCTGGCTTCCGAGAGCTGCTGGGGGAGATACTCTGTGATCACTCCAAGCTCGAACTCCTCCTTTTGCGCCAGGTCCTCGCGCTTCCCCAATCGGTACTGCTCGATAGACTCGCGGCGCTTCTTGGCGGCTGTCGAAAGCACACCAATAACCTGCTCATCAGTCATGGACTCAGAAATAAGCTCGATCTGCTTGTACTTGATATCAGACTTGAGGCCACGAAGCACGGTCAGCTTGTCTTTCTGACCGGCCTTCATGGCCTCTTTAACGTCTTGATCAATGCGCTCAAGAAGGGACATTGCTCTTAGTCTTCAAAATACCTGTTCCGACGCTGCTTGCGCTTAGCCGCAGCGAGTTTCCGCTTCCGGGTTTCGGAAGGCTTCTCGTAATGCTGATGTTTCTTGTAATCTGAGAGAATACCAGACTTCTCGCAAAACTTATTGAAACGTCGGAGAGCTTTCTCAAAGGACTCGTCGTCCCGCACTCTCACACCAGTCAATTAGATTCACCCCCTTCCCCCTTTTGTAACATGCTATATTTCAACATCATATCTAAAATCTACTGTTGCTGTATCGCTTTGTCAACCTCTATCGGCAGATTCCTCGCCAAAAACAACAGGTACAATTGCCCAACCCTCCGCTTTGCATCGATGGGAATAGGATCAGCCGGTGGGTTTATCCGAATCATCAACATCAGGAGATTTCATCAGTGCTCCACAACTAATTGCAATACCTACAGATAGCCGAGCTTGTCCACCCCCTCGTTCGACAAGAAATGAAAGTGTACATGCGGGACTTCTTGTCCGTAGCCGTTGTTGATGAGAATCCGGTAATGGTCTTCAACGCCCAACTTCCTGGCAATCAGTTTGGCGGTTTCACTCATCATGCTCAGGACCTCTGGGGGAGTGCTTTGAAAATCGGAAAACTCGGCTTTAGGAATGATCAGCAGATGAACCCGGTCTTTTGGGCGGTGGTCGGCGATGACAATGACCTGATCGGTTTCATGGAAAATCTTGGCGGGCAGCTCCCGGTTGATAATGCGCGTGAAAATTGATGTCATTGTTCCAATATATGTGAGTCCAGAGCCGGGTCAATCTGAAAGCAGATTGGTGAACCGCTCTTGCCAAGACTGAGGGGGTGTGGTAGATTACATGTTCGGATTCGACTCTCCTTGGAGAACGCCGCCTGATATGACAACCAGGGCGTGCGAACCTTCACGAGAGAGGGTCCAAGGAGAACAGGCTGGCTTTGACTATGATGATGGATGGCATATACAAGGAGGCGTAACCCATGTCAGGTCATTCTAAATGGGCGACGATAAAACGCAAAAAAGGGAAACTTGACCAGGAGCGGGGGAAGATCTTCACGCAGCATATCAAGGAGATCACCATTGCCGCACGTGAAGGCGGAGGGGACCCGAACAACAACGCCCGACTCCGAAGCGCCGTTGCCGCCGCCAAAGGCGCCAACATGCCGGCCGACAACATCAAGCGTGCCATTCTGAAAGGGACTGGCCAGCTTCCTGGTGTCACATACGAATCGGCTGTTTACGAGGGATACGGTCCTGCCGGGGTCGCTATCTTGCTCGAAGTGATGACCGACAACAAGAACCGCACGGTGGCAGAGATCCGTCACTTGCTCACGAAGTATGGCGGCAACATGGGAACCGCTGGTTCCGTAGCCTGGATGTTCCATAAAAAGGGCGTCATTACCGTCGACCTGAACGCTGCTGATGAAAATACGCTCATGGAGCTGGCGATGGAGAATGGGGCGGAGGATTTCTCTGCGGATTCCGGCTCCTATGAGATCACCACAATGCCACATGACCTTGAGGCCGTGCGAAGCGCTCTTGAGACAAAAAAAATCCCGATCGTCTCGGCTGAGATCACTATGATCCCGCAGAATTCTGTCAAGATCACTGCCGAGAACGAGGCCAATTCGATGTTGAAGCTGTTCGAGTATCTGGAGGAACACGATGATGTCCAGAAGGTCTATTCGAACTTCGACATCGACGAGAAGATTTTGGAGAAATTGGCGGGGTGAGAAACCGGATCAAGTCAGCCGGATGTTCTCGCACTTGAAGTCTTTCGGTTTTACCTGATGCCAGGCGTCCCCGCCTGGCATTTTTGTGTTATGTGACAACACGGTCCCAGATTTTTATTGGAAATGCGAGGGATTCGGACTATTTATCGTCCTATGCGAGTGCTTGGCATAGACCCTGGTCTGGGGATCACCGGCTACGGTGTTTTGGAACTGGAGGGGGAACGGCCGGTTGTTGTCGAGGTGGGTGTCATCCGCAGCGATGCCCGGCTTAGTATCGAGAACCGCCTCAGAGAAGTCTCGACTGGGCTGTCTGAGATTGTTGGGCAGTTCCGACCGGAGGCGATAGCGGTCGAAGAACTCTACTCGCACTACAGCCATCCCATAACGGCAGTCATCATGGGGCACGTCCGCGGGGTCATATTCCTCAAGGCAGCCGAGGCAGGGATCCCGGTTGTATCATACGCAGCTACGCGGATCAAGAAATCGCTGACCGGCAATGGTCGGGCCACCAAGGAACAGATTCAGCGGATGGTCAAATCGACGCTCGGCCTGCCGCAGATCCCGGAACCGCCGGATGCTGCCGATGCCCTGGCGATTGCGCTGTGTCATTGCCGCGCCATGCAGCAGAACGCGACGGTAGACGTATGATAAGCCGTCTTCGCGGGACACTCACGCAGGTTTCGGATCAGTGGGCATTGGTCGAGAACTCCGGCCTCTATTACGAAGTGTTGCTGCCGTCGGGGCTGGCCGGGCGGCTTAAGGAGAGCGGTACCATTGGACGGGAGATCAGCCTCGAAACGATTTACTATATCGAGGCGGGGGATAAGAAGGCCAATGAATACCCCAGGCTGGTCGGTTTCATAGATCCGATCGACCGGGAGTTTTTCTCGTTGCTCACCCAGGTGCCTGGGCTCGGTGTAAAAAAAGCGCTCAAATCGCTGGTGCTGCCGATTCGGGATATAGCGACTGCCATTGAAACAAAGGATGCCAGTACCCTGACCAGACTCCCGGGAGTGGGGGCGCGGCTGGCGGAAAAAATTGTCGCGGAGCTTCACGGCAAAACCGCCAAGTATGCATTGTCCAAAGCCGAAGAGCCGCTCGCAATGAAAGTGAAGGCCCGCTCGCCGCTCATGGAGGAGGCAGTTGAGGTTCTCCTGCAGCTTCAGTACAAGCGGGCCGAAGCGGAACAGATGGTGGATGCGGCAATCAAGAGCAGCCCAAGGGTCGACCGGGTCGAGGACCTGATTACCGTCATATTCAAAAGCGAACAGAAGACCAAAGCGGAAGTCCAATGACCCGCGAACGCATTGTTACCGGTGGACAACTCGGGCCGGACGAAGACCTGGTTCAATTTTCGCTGCGCCCGAAGAGTCTGTCCGAGTACATAGGGCAGAGCGAATTAAAGGCGAAACTTCAAGTATTACTTGAGGCGGCAAAAGGGCGTAAAGAAGCGGTTGAGCATGTGCTTCTCTACGGTCCGCCCGGTCTCGGCAAAACGACACTCGCCCATATTATTGCCAACGAAATGGGCTCGCGGTTGATCGCCACGTCAGGGCCAGCGCTCCAACGTACCGGTGATCTGATGGGGATTCTGACGAATCTGAACGAAGGGGATATCCTGTTTATCGACGAGATCCATCGCCTCTCGCCGGTTATCGAAGAGTTCATCTATCCTGCCATGGAAGATTTCAAGGTAGATTTCGTGGTAGACAAGGGGGCGTTCGCCAAAGTCATCAATGTTCCCCTCAAGCGGTTTACTTTGGTGGGTGCAACCACTCGCGCCGGTATGCTTTCAGCGCCTCTTCGCGACCGTTTCGGGCTCTACTATCATATCGATTTCTACGAGCCGGCAGACCTGGAAACTATTGTCCTCCGCTCCGCCAGGCTTCTGGAGATAGCCATCGACCGTGAGGCAGCTCGTACGGTGGCAGGACGTGCACGAGGGACCCCGCGTATCGCCAATCGGCTGTTGCGGCGGGTGCGGGATTACGCCGCGGTGAAGGCGGACGGGAAGATCACTTCTGAACTGGCAGTGAAGGCGTTGGACGCCGAAGGGGTGGACAGCATGGGACTGGATCCGTTGGACCGAAAGCTGTTGAAGATTGTTATAGACTATTACAAAGGCGGTCCGGTCGGTATTGAGGCCCTGGCCGCCACGTTAAGCGAGGAGATGGACACACTGGTGGATATGGTGGAGCCGTATCTGCTGAAGATCGGTTTCGTGCAGCGTACCAAACGAGGTCGGATGGCATCGACCGCGGCAGCCAAACATCTTGGATTGATGGTTAAGGGGGACTCCCCACAGGAGAGTTTGTTCTGATATGTCCGACGATGCCCTGTATCTGTTGCTACAATCACTTGGCGCCCAGGTCCTCGAGGGACGTACGAACCCTACCGGCACCGTAGCGATTCTGATGTCCGAAACACTGAAATTCCGCGACAAGCTGAAGGCGGAGACGGGCATGATTCTGACAGTCGATGACACCCGGCTGGCGCTCGACGGGCTCGAGTCGCTTCTTAATGAGCGGGAGATACCGCCTGGTCTGACCAGTGAACAACGGATGCTCGCACAAATCTGGTTTGACCGGCTGACTCTCTTCAATAGGGAGTAGACTTCGCGGGATCGCGCGTCATCCGGAGCAATACCCATCACCTGGCGTTTGATCATTCTCTTCGTGAGGCCGACCCTTGGCGACCGACATCGCACTTTTTGACTATAACCTGCCACAGGATCTCATCGCACAATTCCCAACTGTTCGCCGCGACCAATCCCGGTTGCTTATTCTTGACAGGCAAACAGGAACAATTCAGCATCTTCGTTTTGGTGACATAACCGGCTTCCTACGGCGAGGGGATGCGCTTGTTGTCAACAACACTCGCGTGTTCAAAGCGCGCCTTTGGGGAAACCGCTGTTCGGGCGGCCGGATCGAGTTGTTCCTGGTACGGCCGGCCGAGCCAGGGACAGAGCATTGGGAGGCCCTTGTAAGTCCCTCAAGGCGTCTGAAACCTGGCGAGGAGATTCTCTTCGATAATCGGCAATCTGTCCTCTTATCGACGCCCCTTGGCAACGGCCGGTGGCGCGTCCAATTCAAATCGGTCTCGGCCTGTCGCCGGATAATCGCCACGTTCGGACATGTCCCGTTGCCGCACTATATCGGCCGTCCCGACCAGCCGACCGACCTTCGGAGATACCAAACCGTGTTTGCGGCTAAGGAAAAAACCGGAGCGGTAGCGGCTCCGACAGCCGGTTTTCATTTCACTCATCCTCTAATACAGCAACTGAAGGCCAAGGGTGTGCAGGTCATTGAGTTGACGCTTCATGTCGGTCCGGGCACGTTTAAGCCGGTGAAATGCGAGCACATAGAGGACCATATCGTTGATCCTGAATACGCCGAGATATCATCTCAGTCGGCTACTGCGATCAACAATATCAAGCAGCAGGGCGGTTCCCTGTTTGTGGTGGGCACCACCACGGTCCGTACGCTTGAATCGGCGGCAACAGACGGGGGAGACGTTCGGCCATTCGCGGGATTTGTGAGTACATATATCAAGCCGGGACATAACTTCCGGCTGGTCGATCACCTAATCACCAATTTCCACCTCCCGCGCTCGTCGCTTCTGATCCTTGTCTCTGCCTTCGCAGGGCGCGAACGGATATTAGGCTGTTATCGCGAGGCGATAGCGAGAGGATATCGCTTCTACAGCTATGGCGATGCCATGCTGATCCTATAATCCACTTTTGTGCCGAATTCTGGCTCTGTATATTCGGGCCGCATGGATACCGTTGCGCTTATAGTTGCAGCCGGTCGGGCGAGCCGGTTCGGCGGTGCTGTCCCCAAGCAGTTTCGGGAGCTTGGTGACCGCCCGTTGCTGGCCTGGACCATCAGTCGTTTTGAAGCGGCGCAGAGCATAACAAAGATCGTACTAGTAGTAGCCGAGGAACACCTGCTCTATACCAGCCAGAAAATTGTCGATCCATACGGGTTCACAAAGGTTTTCAAGATTGTCATCGGAGGCGAGTCACGTCAGGAATCCGTGCTGAAGGGGCTTCGCTCCCTCCCCTTTTCGACGCCTTTCGTGGCCATTCATGATGGCGCCAGGCCACTCGTTACACCCACTGATATCGACCGGGTCGTTGCGGCAGCAATAAAAGAGCGAGCGGCGATGCTCGCGGCCCCGGCGACTGACACAGTTAAACGGGTGCGGGATGGTTTTGTCCTTAGCACTCTTGACCGTGACTCATTGTTCCTGGCACAGACACCGCAAGTTTTCCAATACGACCTCATCCTGCAGGCTCACATGGAGGCGGCCGACCGCACCATCGCGACCGATGACGCCTCCCTGGTCGAAAGCAGAGGTTTCAAAGTGTGTGTTGTCGAACCGACCGGTCCAAATCCGAAAGTGACTACTACGGAGGACTTCCAATATGTTGAGACACTGCTGAATCGAGAGCACCGTGACTAAGCTCAGAATTGGACACGGATTCGATGTTCATCCTTTCGTTGGCGGAAGACCCTTGGTCATAGGCGGTGTACAGATTCCGTTCGGGCAAGGGTTGGCCGGTCATAGCGACGCCGACGTGCTCCTGCACGCTGTCTGTGATGCCCTGCTGGGCGCGATGGGACTTCCTGATATCGGCCAGCATTTCCCGCCAACCGATCCGCGGTATAAGGGGGCTGATTCGAAGGGGCTTTTGGCCGACGTGGTCAAGCTGACTCGCTCAAATGGGATGCGAGCAGTCGTGAATGTCGATGCCGTGATCATGGCCGAGGCCCCACCAATGAACCCTCATATCCCCGCCATGAAGAAGATCATTGCCGCGTTGCTGGAGATTCCGGAAAGCTGTGTTGGTATTAAAGCCACAACCTGCGAGCGAATGGGATTCGTTGGACGGCAGGAAGGCATAGCTGCCTCGGCAGTCTGTCTGGTTGAAATGTATGACTGACGCCTCCCCAGACCTGCAACGGTATCTCGACTACCTCTTCTCCCATGGACCCGTGTGGGCGTACTCCGCCTTGTTTCTGGCCTGTTTCATTGAGAATTTGTTCCCGCCATTTCCCGGGGACTCGTTTGTCGTCGCCGGGGGAGGCTTGGTAGCGCTCGACCGGTTGAACTACCTGCCCGCCTTGTTCTCGATTGTCGCAGGTGGTATGTGTTCGGTCATGCTCCTGTACCTTTTTGGTCTCAGGTACGGTCGGGACTATTTTCTCCGGAAGAATTACAGGTACTTTGGCGTCCGCGATATCACCCAGATGGAGGCGCGATTAGTACGATGGGGCGCGCTAATCCTGATCGGTTCCCGTTTCGTGGTGGGACTCCGAACCGTGCTGACCTTGGCAGCCGGCATTGGCCGATACCCGATTGGGAAAATGATCCTGTTTTCGCTGCTTTCCTACCTGCTTTTCACCGCGCTTCTTATGTACCTGGCAGATGCACTGGTCACGAATTTTAATGTCATCGAGCAATATTTTCGCACGTATAACCGGATAATCTGGCCGATAATGATCGTAGTGGTGGTCATATGGTTTTGGCGCAAATGGCGACCGGCATCAGACCGGAAAAACGGACCGAACGACAGATGAAGATCCTCCTGTTGGCTGGCGGTAATTCAAGCGAAAATCAAGTCTCTCTCAATACGGGCGCTGCCATTTTCGATTCGCTTAAACGGCTGGGCCACGAAGTCCTCCCGATCGACCCGGCCACCGGTCGCTCGTTGATCGGCACGGACGGGACGTATCAGAATCAGTTGCCTCCTGGCGAAACAACAACCCTGACTACTACCGGCTCGCGAGCGCTCACGGCTGCACTGGCGTCGCCGGTCTACCGCAATATCGATCTGGTATTCATTGCCTTACACGGTGGGGAAGGAGAAAACGGCACCATTCAGGCGCTACTCGATCTGAGCGGCATAAAATACACCGGTTCCGGTATGGCCGCCTCTGCAATTGCCATGAACAAGGCGATCACAAAGCGCCTGTTCACGTCGGCGCAGATCCCCACCCCCGACTGGGAACTATATCACCTGAGTAGGGAACTTCCGACAGAAAGGATTGTCGAATCTGTCCGGAAACGGTTCTCTTTGCCGGTGATCGTCAAACCAAACGACGGCGGTTCGACAGTTGGACTTACCAAGGTTAAGTCTATTAAGATGCTGCCTGACGCCATCGATATTTGTGCGCACGAATCAAGAGAAGTACTCGTGGAGCAGTTCATTGCCGGCCGGGAGATGACGGTCGCAGTGGTCGACGGCAAAGCGCTGCCGGTGGTAGAGATCCGTCCCAAAAATGAGCTCTACGATTATGAAGCGAAATATACCAAAGGGAAATCGGAGTACCTTGCCCCCGCGCCTATCGATGATGCATTTGCCGTGCGTATGCAAGAGTACGCTGAGACTGCCTTTGAGTTGATCGGTGCCTCGGGGTTGGTACGAGTCGATTTCATATTGTCTCCCGACGGCACGCCGTATTGCCTGGAAGTGAACACGCTTCCCGGCATGACTAACCTGTCGCTTGCCCCAATGGCGGCCAAATGCGCCGGCATTTCATTCGATCAACTAATCGAGCGGATTGTTGCTTCGGCACTTCGCAGTTAAACTCGCCTCATGCAGAAACTCAAGCCCAGGGCGATCATATTTGATCTCGGTTCTACGCTCATTGAATACGAAGTAGTCTCGTGGGACCAGCTTAACCAATTTTGTTCGCAGAGTGCCCGTCAATTCCTGATTGCCGAGGGGTATCTGGTCCCCGACGAGGCGGAATTTCACGCCGCCTTTGAGTCTGCGAAGTCGGCCTATCGTAAGGCCGCCTCTGAGACACTTGTCGAGTGGGATGTCCCGACTGTTGCGGCCGTCTACCTGGATGCACTCCAGATCAATTTCCCGTCGCCCAGGCTCGATGAATTCTTCGATGCCTACTACGCGCCGGTGGATCGATTGCTCTATATCTACGATGATACCATAGCCGCTCTTGAATTGCTCAAGGCTCGGTTCGGTGTTATCGGTCTCATCTCCAATACGGTCTTTCCCGAGAGGGCGCATCGACGAGAGCTACGACGGTTCGGTATCGAACCATTCCTCAATTTCGCCATTTTCAGTTCAACGTTCGGTCTGCGCAAGCCTCATCCCGATATATTCCTGAAAGCGGCCGAATTGGCCGGAGCCGAACCATCGGAGTGCGTCTATGTAGGGGACCGCTACGTCGAGGACATTCTTGGCCCTGCCGCCGTCGGGATGCCGGCCATCCTTCGCGTAAAAGAGGGCCGCGAGTACCCGGCCGATATGCCGGAGTCCGTGCGCAAGGTGGCCACGCTGACGGAACTACATTTCCATATCGAAATTTGAGTAGACGCGCGAATCCGCACATCCTATATTCCGTTTTCATGACATGATTGATGAACGATCCGCCTCAGGTTGGCGCATTCAAACTACACACGAGGTGCTACAGTGGATACAACTGAACAGCTTCTGAAACGACTCACCGAGGCCAACGGCGTCTCCGGATACGAAGACGACGTGCGCGCTCTCATGGCCGCCGAGCTGAAGGGGAAGGTAGCCGAGATTCAGTATGACAAGATGGGCTCGATCCTTGGGCGCAAGAAGGGGACAGCGGCCGATCCCAAGGTCATGGTGGTGGGGCACTTGGATGAGATCGGCTTCATGGTGAAAGAGATCACCAAGGAAGGATATATCAAGTTTCTGCCGCTCGGCGGCTGGTGGGGTCATGTGGCGCTTGGCCAGCGGATGCGTATCATCACCGCAAAAGGGCCTGTCCTCGGTGTGATCGGCAGCAAACCACCCCACATGCTCCTTCAACCCGAACGCGAGAAAGTGCTCGATATCAAAGATATGTTCATCGATGTCGGTTGCCAGGAAAAGTTCGATGTCAAGAAAAAGCTCGGGATCAAACTCGGCGATCCGATCATCCCGGACAGTCAGTTCACGATTCTCGGCAACCAGAGCATGTATATGTCCAAAGCGTTTGACAACCGCGTTGCATGCGCGATCGTGGTAGATGTGATCAGCCGTCTGCAGAAAGTCAAGCACCCCAATACCGTGCTGGGCTGTGCCTCCACGCAGGAGGAAGTCGGTATCCGGGGCGCCCAGACTCTCGCGCATCTGGCTGACCCCGACGTGTGCATCGTGGTCGATACCGGCATTGCACTTGATATGCCGCCCGATGGCTATAGCCGCTCCGAGAAGCTGGGCGGCGGGCCGGCGATCCTTCTGTATGATGCGGTGATGATACCAAATATCCGTCTCCGCGATCTGGTTATCCAGACCGCCGAGAAGAACAAGATGAAGTTTCACCTGACCTACATGGAACGGGGCGGGACGGACGGCGGTCGCATACATATCAGTCGGATCGGCGTCCCGTCTATCGTCATAGGGCCGCCGGTTCGGTATATCCACAGCCATAACGCGATTCTGAATCGCGCCGATTATGACAATACGGTCAAGCTGATAGTGGAATTGATCAAGCGTCTGGATAACAGGACGGTCAAAGGGTTGACGGAGGCATAACGGGCATGCCGTTGGTATTCAAGAACAGTTACTCACGGGTGAAGGAGGAATTCAAGCCGATCGTACCGGGCGAAGTACGCATGTACACGTGCGGGCCGACGGTCTACAATTTTGCTCATATCGGCAATTTTCGCGCCTATACCTTCGAGGACCTACTCCGCCGCTACCTCAAATACAAGGGGTATACGGTCACCCAGGTCATGAACCTGACCGATATCGACGACAAGATCATCAAGGGGACCATTCAGCAAAAAGTCACGCTGAAGCAGTTCACTGCGCCGTATATCAAGGCGTTCTTCGAAGACATGGACAATCTTGGCATCGAGCGTGCCGAGATATATCCAGCCGCCACCGACCATATCCCGGAGATGGTGGCGCTGGTCAAGAAACTGGTCGAACGAGGTCATGCCTATGAAGTGAACGGCGATTACTATTTCAAGATCGCTTCATTCCCTCCCTACGGGCGTCTGGCCAATTTGGATATGGAAGGGCTGAAACCCGGCGCCCGGGTACAGGCCGACGAATACGAGAAGGAATCGGTGTCCGATTTCGCGCTGTGGAAAGCACATGATGAGTCCGATGGCGATGTGTTCTGGGAAACCGAGATCGGCAAGGGGAGACCCGGCTGGCACCTGGAATGCTCGGCTATGTCTCAGAAGTATCTCGGCACGACCTTCGACATTCACACCGGCGGTGTCGACAACATGTTTCCGCATCACGAAAACGAGATCGCACAATCGGAAGGGGCCAGCGGGAAACGGTTTGTCAACTACTGGCTGCATTGCGAGCACTTGATAGTCGAGGGGCGGAAGATGTCCAAGTCGCTCGGCAACTATTTCACGCTGCGCGATATTCTGGACAAGGGGTATTCCGGCAGCGTCGTGCGATATCTATTGCTGGCGACTCACTATCGCCAACAGCTCAACTTTACGTTTGAAGGACTCGATGCCGCGCGTCACGCGCTGGAGCGTTATAACGACTTCATCGCCAACCTCTCGGATTTCGCGGGCGGCCGGTCCGATGGCTCCGCCGAGATGACTATCAGCGCCGCATTGAAGGGATTTGAAGAGAACCTTGACGACGACCTCAATATCTCCGGGGCTCTTGGCGTACTGTTCGATTTTATCCGTGACATCAATCGGCTCAAAGCGGAGAACCGCCTTTCGGAGGACGAACGGGACAAGGCGCTGTTTGCAATCCGGCGATTTGATACGGTACTGAACCTGCAGACCCGGGTGGTATCGCTCGATACCGAGATCGAGGAGTTGATACGACAACGCGCGGAGGCACGCAAGCAGAAGAACTTCGCGCTATCGGACAAAATTCGGGATAACCTGCTTGGCCGCGGGATCGTCCTCGAGGATACCCCCCAGGGGGTAAAATGGAAGCGCAAAGTGTAGGTGCGTTCATAAGGGCGCAAACGCTGCAGAATCTGCTTGAACCTCATTCAGTCATTGCGTTTATTCTGCTCAGAAATAGCCGGCCGGCGTAACTCAGTTGGTAGAGTACCTGATTTGTAATCAGGCTGTCGGGGGTTCGAGTCCCTTCGCCGGCTTCTTCACCCGCCATCGTCCATGAACAGTAGGAATCTCTGATGTTGCTGTCCGGATATGAAAGGCGTATCGCCGTCACGGGCGGGGCAGGATTCATCGGCTCGAATCTCCTGCTTCGCCTGGTATCGAAATATCCGGACTACGGGTTTGTCAACATTGACTGTCTTACCTACGCAGGAAACCTGGCCAATCTTCGTCAGATCGAGCGCGCCCCCAGCTACCGTTTTGAGAAAGTGGACATTTGCGATCCTGCGTCTCTTCGGGCCTTATTCGAGAAGTACGCCTTCACAGACGTAATTCACCTGGCCGCCGAGACACACGTTGACCGCTCCATCATTGGTCCTGCGGCATTCATTCAAACCAATATAGTGGGTACGTTCAATCTTCTGGAAATGGTGCGAGAGCGCAGTTCGAAGACCGGACGGATGCGGTTCGTGTACGTTTCCACAGACGAAGTATACGGGTCGGACGGTGAATCTGGACGGTT
This sequence comes from Candidatus Zixiibacteriota bacterium, assembly GCA_040753875.1. Classification (NCBI taxonomy): domain Bacteria; kingdom Pseudomonadati; phylum Candidatus Zixiibacteriota; species Candidatus Zixiibacteriota bacterium. The sequence goes on from JBFMDV010000001.1 coordinate 63,635, forward strand.
TGTCGAAACCAGCCCGTTTCGACCAAGCTCACCATACGCAGCCTCAAAGGCAGCCGCTGACAATCTGGTGAGCGCCTACCACCGGACGTATGGTGTGGACACGGTCGTGGCGCGATGCTGCAATTGCTACGGACCATACCAATTCCCTGAGAAGCTGATTCCGCTGATGATTCTGAACAGTATTGCCGGAAAAGAACTCCCGATCTATGGCGATGGACAGCAGATCCGCGATTGGTTGCATGTGAGCGATTGTTGCAACGTCCTTGATTTGCTTCTTCACCGTGGTCGTGTCGGTACCACCTACAACGTTGCTGCCAATGTCGAGTTACCGAACGTGGAATTAGTCACGCGTCTGTGTCGCTTGATCGATCGGGAGCAGGGGGGAGGTCAAACAGAGAGTCTGATCAAATATGTGAGTGACCGTCCAGGGCACGACCGCCGATATGCACTCGATTGCAGCCAACTACGAGACGAGCTGGGCTGGAGCCCGGGGTTGTCTCTCGATGAAGGACTTATGCGGACGGTGAAATGGTACCTGGAGAATCAGGATTGGTTGACCGCATGTGCCTCCGGAGAGTATCAGAAATACTACGAACGGATGTATGCTGATCGATGAGGCTGGATTGACGCCATCAGGGATCACCAAAGGGATCATCCTCGCCGGCGGGGCCGGGAGTCGGCTCTATCCCGCCACCCGGGCTGCCTGCAAGCAACTGCTGCCTGTTTACGATAAACCGCTCGTATACTATCCGTTGTCGACACTCATGCTGATGGGTATTCGCGATATTCTGATCATCTCCACGCCGGCGGACCTGACCCGCTTTCGCGACCTGTTCGGCGATGGCCATCAGCTTGGACTTCGGTTCACGTATGCCGAACAGCCAAAACCTGAAGGTATAGCGCAGGCGCTAATCATCGGCGAGCAGTTTATTGACTGCAATCCGGTTGCGCTGATCCTTGGTGATAACATCTTTCACGGTACCTTTGACTTTCATGCCATCGCATCTGGATTCCAAAAAGGTGCAGTTATATTCGGATGCAGTGTGCCCGATCCGGGTCGGTTCGGTGTGCTGGGGTTCGATCGAAATGGGAATGTGCTTTCGATTGAGGAAAAACCGGATCAACCTAAATCGAGTTATGCTGTCACTGGCCTCTACCTATACGACGGTCAGGCCGTGGACATAGCGAAGGCCCTTAAGCCGTCGAATCGAAACGAGCTGGAGATCACTGACGTCAACCGCACGTACCTCGACCGCGGCCAGTTGTCGGTCGTCAGATTCGAACACGGTATGGTGTGGCTCGATACCGGTACGCACGAGAGCATGCTGGAGGCAGGGAATTTCATCGCGACGATCGAGAAACGCCAGGGTCGCAAGATCGCCTGCATCGAAGAGATCGCGTACCGCATGCGGTATATTGAGCGGTCACAATTCGAAAAACTGGTATCTGAAATGACGAATAACAGCTACAAGACATACCTGGACGGAGTATTACGGGAGGCGGATGACCGTTCGTCGTAGGGTCCTTGTTACCGGGTGCCGCGGCCGGCTCGGTACAGAACTGATGCGCTTCCTTAGCGACGATTTCGATATGCTCGGAGTCGATCGTCACGATCTGGACGTCACCGATTCGGACAAAGTGTTCGCCTGCATTCGCACGATTAGACCAGATGTAGTTCTGCACACTGCGGCGGTCACCAATGTCGATGCGTGCGAAAAGGACCCCGCAGGCGCAATCAGCGTCAATGACACCGGAGCAGGGAACGTGGCGAGAGCCTGTGAGGAGTCACACGCTGCGCTCGTATGTTACTCAACGGACTACGTTTTTGATGGCCGAAAGTGCAAACCATATACAGAGACAGATCTTCCCAATCCGGTTAATCGTTACGGCCAAAGCAAACTGGCGGGCGAACGGACGGTCCTTGCATTGTGCCGGGGTGCTGTCGTTCTGCGGGTGGCCTGGTTGTATGGTATTTACGGAAGCAACTTTGTGAAGTCGGTAGTGCAAGGGGCCAGGTCGCAGCAGGAGACGCGTGGCACCGGAAAGACTGTGGCGCCGATGCGCATCATCGAGGACCAGACAGGAACGCCTACCTGGACGGCTGAGGTGGCACGGCAGACTAGAACTGTGGTCGAGAATGATCTATCCGGAGTCCTGCACGCCACCGCGAACGGATCGGCTACATGGTTGGAATGGGCAAAACTGATCTTGTCGGAGCTTGCACTTGTGGCAGAGATTCAGCCATGTAAGGCACAGGACTTCTGGGGCGGCGTGCCCCGCCCGGTGTCCTCGGTGTTGGAAAACGTTCGTTTACGGAAAGCCGGTATGGACCTTATGAGACCCTGGGATATTGCCCTTGGCGAGTTCCTGGCTCAATACAAACGGGAGTTGTTGGCATGATCGAGTGTCCAATTCCTGGTGTCGAGATCCGAACGCTCATGCGGCATTCGGACCATCGCGGCTGGCTCATGGAATTGTTTCGAAAAGACGAACTTCCGGCTGAGCAATTCCCCGCTATGGGCTATGTTTCCATGCTCGTTTCGGGGGCAGTTCGGGGACCGCACGAGCACCGTACCCAGACCGACTACTTTGTGCTTTGGGGACCTTCTGACGTCAGATTGTATCTGTGGGATAATCGATCTGCCTCGCCCACTAAGGGGGTTTCCTGGGTAATGGATTTTGAAGAGTACGACGCGGTCGCTGTCCTCATTCCACCTGGTGTGGTACACGCCTACGAGAATGTCGGGTCGAAAGACACCTACGTCATCAACTTGCCCAACCGCTTGTATGCTGGACCGGGGCGGACTGAAGAGATCGACGAAATTCGACACGAGGACGATCCCAACTCGCCTTTCAGGACCCGATCATAAGAGTCGTCAATCGCACCCACCTATTTTTCGGAATCATTTTCCCGCACCGCTAACCATTCCTTTCCGGGTTAGTCGATGCCCCTGGTACGATCTTGCTCCTTCTTGAACTTTCGTGGGTCGTAACCCGTTGGGCGCTAAGGTGTGACTTGTTTGTCACCTAACGGCACGAATCTTGTATGCATTTTGCCTGGTTAAGTGGAGAAAATTGGATGCAAGGACGCATCATACACCAGTCTTTAGTTTCCCCTGCGTGTCGCTGTCGGCGGTCTGACTCATTTGCTCTGTGCCGTCATTCGACGCCCAGCAGGGCGGAATCATACCGCAGCAGATTCACACCGCGAAGAGGAGAGAGGGTCTGATCGATGTTTTCAGGTAAGTCAGTCTTGGTTACCGGCGGCACTGGTTCGTTTGGCCGCAAATTCGTCGAAACCGTATTGGCGAGATTTCCAGAGACAAAGCGGCTGGTCATCTATTCGCGAGACGAACTCAAGCAACACGAAATGGCGCAACAATTCCCCGTATCGAAATACCCGCAATTGCGATTCTTCATAGGTGATGTCCGCGACAAGGAGCGGCTGTTTCGCGCGATGGAGGGGGCCGACATCGTGATCCACTCCGCGGCGCTCAAGCAAGTGCCGGCCTGCGAATACAATCCCTTTGAGGCCGTCAAAACCAATATTCTGGGAGCCCAGAATGTCATCGAGACGGCCATAGATCGCAATGTCCAGCGTGTCGTGGCTCTTTCGACCGACAAAGCGGCAGCTCCGATCAACCTGTATGGTGCGACCAAGCTCTGTTCCGACAAGCTGTTCGTATCGGCCAATAACTTCAAGGGAAGTCGGGACATTCGTTTTGCGGTGGTCCGGTACGGCAATGTGATTGGGAGCAGGGGAAGCGTGATTCCGTTTTTTCTCCAGCGCCGCAACGACGCCTTCATCCCGATCACCGACCCGCGCATGACACGATTCAATATCACCCTTGAGCAGGGTATCAACCTCGTCCTGCATGCCATCGCCAACATGTGGGGAGGCGAGATCTATGTGCCCAAGATCCCGTCGTATCGGATCACCGATCTGGCCACGGCCATAGCGCCGAACACGCCACAGCAGGTTGTGGGAATCCGCCCAGGCGAGAAGCTTCACGAGGAGATGATAACCGAAACCGATGCCATGAACGCCGTCGAGTGCGGCGACTATTTTGTCATTCTCCCCCCTACACCTCACTGGAATATCGGTTCCTTTACAGAGCTGTTTCACGGTACGCGATGCCCTGATGGCTTTCGTTACTGCAGCGGCGCCAATAGCGATTGGTTGACCATCCCGCAGATTCGACATCTCATTCGAACCCACCTGGACCCCGAATTCTCGGTCGAAGGCGAGACCTTCGGTTGGGAGAAGAGACTGATCACCGTCCATGCCCCGAAGGAGTCGCTGCAATGCCGCTGAGCAATTCGCACCCCGGGTTCCTGCCGTATGGACGGCAGTCGGTGACCCCTGGTGACATACAAGCGGTTATAGAAGTGCTGCAATCGGACTGGTGGACTCAGGGGCCGATGATCGAGCAGTTTGAACACGACCTGGCTTGCAGGATTGGGGCCACATATGCAGTCGCATGCTCCAGCGGCACGGCGGCGCTTCATCTGGCGATGCTTGCCCTCGGACTCGGCGACGGAGACGCGATCGTTACCAGCCCCAATACATTCGTGGCCAGCGCCAATGGTGCTCGCTATACCGGCGCCGAAGTGTTATTCGCGGAGATCGACGCCGCCACCGGGAACATGAATCCGGACCGGCTCGAAACGTTGCTTGCGCACGATACTCCCCGGCGGATCAAGGCGGTCGTGCCTGTGCACTTTGCCGGTCTTCCGTGCGACATTGAACGTATCGCGCGGCTGGCCGACCGACATGGCGCGGTTGTTGTCGAGGACGCATGTCACGCGTTGGGCGCGACAATTGGAATTGAGGGTTCGGTTCACGCGGTCGGTTCAAACACACATAGTGCCATGACTGTTTTCTCGTTCCACCCGGTCAAGCACGTGGCCATGGGGGAAGGGGGAGCCGTTACTACCAACGATGCCGAGTTGGCAGAACGCCTTCGCCGCTTTCGAAGCCACGGTATTGTCAGAAATGAGTTTGTGAATGCCGACTTGGCGTATGCGCCAGACGGAAAGCCGAATCCGTGGTACTACGAAATGTCCGATCTCGGCTTCAACTATCGACTCACCGACCTTCAGGCAGTCCTTGGCAGAAGTCAGTTGCAGCGTCTGGATGCGTCAGTTGCCAGGCGTCAGGAGTTGGCACGGGCATATAGCCGAAAATTACAGGAGGCCTTCGTCGATGGTACAGTTCGACCCCTGCATGATCCGTCCGTATCCGGGCATGCGTTTCATCTGTTTGTCGTCCGTATAGATTTTGCTCGCCGTGGCGTGAGCCGGGCTAAACTGATGACTGAAATGCGCCGTCATGGCATTGGTACCCAGGTTCACTATATTCCGGTCCCAATGCAGCCGTACTATCGTAAGCGATACGGTTTCAAACAAGGCGACTTTCCGGTTTCCGAAGAATACTACGCGCAGGCTCTGAGCCTTCCCATGTATCCGGAACTTACCATCCATGATATAGAGCGCGTGGTGACGACGCTGAGAGATCTGCTCGCCGATGCCACCGATGTTGCCGCCATCGACCCGATCAGACAAGAAGCGTCCAGCTGTTAGAGAGAAACAATTGTATGGTACTCGGAGTTCTTCAAGCCCGCATGTCTTCGACCCGCCTGCCGGAAAAAGTGCTCAGGCCGATCCTGGGCCGACCCATGCTGGCGCGTCAGCTCGAACGCGTAGCGGACGCCACGATGATCGACACATTGGCGGTAGCCACCAGTACCGAAAAAGACGACGACCCAATTGAGCAGTTGTGTTCGACAATTGGCATCTCATGCTACCGCGGGAGTTTGCCGGATGTGCTCGACCGCTATTACGGATGCGCGCAACAGTTCGGCGGTGATACGATCGTGCGTTTGACCGGGGACTGCCCGCTGGCCGATCCCGACATAATCGATCAGGCTATTGTCCTCTTTCAGCGCGGTGGAGCGGACTATGTGAGTAATAGTGTAGAACGGACATTCCCTCGAGGACTGGATGTGGAAGTGTTCAGCTTCGAAGCACTTGAGACGAGCTACCGCCACGCTAAGCTGGCTGGTGAGCGTGAGCACGTTACACCCTATATCTACACACACCCACTGCAGTTCTCACTCTGCCAATTGACTCAAGTGGAAGATATGTCGCACCACCGATGGACCGTCGATGAGCCAGAAGACTTTGAATTCGTCAGTCGCGTGTACGAAACGCTGTACCCACGGAATCCACGCTTCCGAACTGCCGATATTTTGAAGCTGCTGGAACAGGAGCCCAACCTGATCTCCATTAACGCACACATTGGTTCGGGGGCCAACCAGGCGCGGCCGGCACGTGCGGAGGTCGCTCGATGAAAGTCCTGATTCGAACCGATGCCTCAATACGAATTGGTACCGGACATGTCATGCGCTGCCTCACCCTGGCCGGTGCACTGACCAAGTCAGGCCATGATGTGGAGTTTATCTGTCGCGCGTTGCCGGGGCACCTGTGTGACCTGATAGCGCAACGAGGGTATTCTGTGCACCGATTGCCTGATACCACCCTCGGCCATGCACACGAAGCAAATCGACTTGCCGGCCGATGGCTGGGTGCTTCTATAGCGGATGACCTGCATGATACCTCTCGACTACTCGGTCGATCCTCAGCCGGCTGTGATTGGCTTATCGTAGACCACTATTGGCTGGATGCGTCATGGGAGGAACCAATGCGGAAGATGACCGGGAATATCATGGTGATCGATGACCTGGCCGACCGCATCCATTGCTGCGACCTGTTGCTCGACACGGGCTATTTCGCTAATGCCAGTGAACGATACGGACACCTTGTGCCATTCGATTGCACGACACTTCTGGGACCGCGGTATCTGCTGCTGCGACCTGAGTTCCTGGCCGCACGAAACCTGCAAGCCACGCGAGATGGGAGAATCCGAAGAATCTTCGTGTTTTTCGGCGGCGTGGACCGGACCAATGAGACTGCCAAGACTCTACGAGCGCTCGGCTCACTGAAACACCATGATCTCGAGATCGATGTTGTCGTTGGCCAGGCAAACCCCTGCATGAACGAACTGGAGTATCTCGCCACCAACCAGGTGAACTGTCGGCTTCACGACAATGTACAGGACATGGCAAGTCTTATGCTGCGAGCCGATCTGGCAATTGGCGCGGGCGGCACAACGACCTGGGAGCGGTTATACCTGGGCTTGCCAACGCTGACTATTATGGTGGCCGGCAATCAGATACTGCAAACTGAGTCACTCGAGCGCGAACGATGCCTGGAAAATCTTGGCTGGTATGCGGATGTCACGCCTGAAAGCATAGCTCGTAAGATCAACCAGCTTGTGCTCGATCCCGAATATCTGATCGCGATGTCGACGAGGGGTCTGCAGTTGACCTCGCGAACGAAAGGACCGGACGCCGTGGTGGCACGGATGGAGGAGCGATCACGTGTTTGCGCGTGACGACATACAACTTCGGCCGATGACCGAATCGGATTTGCCATTGGTTCTTCACTGGCGCAACCAGCCGCACATACGCCAGAACATGTACACCGATCATACTATCACGCCCGACGAGCACGCGGCCTGGTTTGCCGGGGTATCCGCCGACGGTTCCAGCGTACCGCAGCTGTTTGAATGCGAAAAGCGGCCTCTGGGCGTTGTGAATTTCAGCGATTTTGCCAGACATGACGAACGCTGCCGTTGGGGGTTCTATATTGGTGAGCCAGGTGCCCGGAAAGGTTTGGGTACGGTGCTGGGGATCCTTGCCATGGAGTTCGCGTTTGGATCGCTCGGGATGCGAAAGGTAACCGGTGAAGCGTTTGCCTTTAATGAGGCGAGCCTTCGCCTACACCGCCGTTTGGGTTTCTTTGAGGAAGGGCGGCTCATTGCTCATGTACACAAGAATGGTCGATATGAGGACATTATTGTCATGGCACATTTTGCCGAACACTGGGCAAGCCTGAAGGACTCATTGACAGAGAAATACCTGTCTGAGGGAGTAACGACATGAAAGAAATTGTTCTTGGTGGGCGCGTCATTGGCCCCACACAACCGCCGTTTATTGTGGCGGAAATGTCGGGCAATCATAACCAGTCGCTCGACAGAGCGTTGGCCATCGTCGATGCCGCCGCCGATGCCGGTGCACATGCGCTGAAGATCCAGACGTACACACCGGACACGATGACGGTCGACAGCGCCGCCACCGAGTTCAATATTGCTGATACCAACAGCCTGTGGCGCGGAAAGTCATTGTACCAGCTTTATGGCGAGGCCTTCACGCCGTGGCAGTGGCACGAACCGATTTTCGAACGGTGCCGCCGACACAACATGGTTGGGTTCAGCACGCCGTTCGATTCAACCGCGGTCGACTTCCTGGAAGAACTGAATGTCCCCGCGTACAAAATAGCGTCGTTCGAATGTACCGACCTGCCTCTCATAAGGCGGGTCGCCGCGACGCGTAAACCGGTCATCATCTCCATTGGCATGGCCACGGTGGCCGAACTCGATGAGACTGTTCGTACCTGTCGTCAATACGGCTGTGACAATCTCATCTTACTCAAATGCACCAGCAGCTATCCGGCGCTTCCGGTCGACAGCAATTTGCGAACAATCCCACACCTCCGCGCCTTGTTCGACGTACAGGTTGGTCTGTCCGACCACACGCTCGGCTTCGGTGCGGCGACCGCAGCGATAGCATTGGGCGCGACATTCATAGAAAAACACGTCACCCTGAATCGGGCTGACGGCGGCGTGGACTCGGCCTTTTCATTGGAGCCATCAGAGCTGCGAACGCTGGTACAGGAAACAGAGCGGGCCTGGCAGGCGCTGGGGAAGATTCAGTATGGGCCGACCGAAAGTGAAAAGAAATCACTCCAATTTCGCCGCTCACTCTATATCGTGAAGGATCTGCGCGCGGGGGAGCAGTTGAGCGCCGATAACGTCCGATCGATTCGACCCGGATTGGGACTTGAGCCAAAGTTTTATGACGTCGTGCTTGGCAGGCGCGTCACGCGTGACATCGCCAGGGGGACAGCCCTGAGCTGGGAGCTTGTGGGGTAGTCTCGGCATGTTGAAAACCAGTCTGACAAACCTGGTCCTCCGCGGCCTTACGCTGGCCTCGAAGTTCGCGCTCATGATGCTTATCGCGCGGCACGCAACGCCTGCCGACATGGGCATTTACGGACTGATGGCGGTTTCGATCTCGATCGCTCTCTATCTGGTGGGAATGGACTTCTACGTGTACAACACCCGCGAGTTACTGGCCCGACCCGAGCCGGAGCGGCTGCCGCTGATACGGGATCAATTAGTATTCCACAGCGTTGCCTATGCGCTGGTTCTGCCGGCGCTGATGATTGTCTTTTGGGGCGGCATTCTGGACTGGCGATTGGTCGGGTGGTTCTACGGGCTTCTCGTCCTTGAGCATCTCTGTCTTGAAGTGGGCCGACTTCTGGTTGCGATGTCTCACCCAGTCGCTGCAAACCTTGTGCTGTTTGGACGAGGCACTGTTTTACTTGCTGTTGTGACGGCGCTCTCGTTTGTGCATTCACGGCGAGTCGAGCTTGACTACGTATGGTTTGGCTGGTCCGCAGGCATTGTCACGGGTCTTATTATCGGTCTCTGGTATCTGCGAGGTCTTGGCTGGCGTCACGTGAGTGCTGTCCCGGTGGACTGGCGCTGGATTCGGCGGGGCCTGAAAGTAGCACTGCCGTACCTCAGTGCGACAGCAGCTCTTCTGGGGGTACAGTATACCGATCGCTATTTCCTTCAGCAGTATCATGGCGAAGCGACCGTTGGGGTCTACACGTTCTTCGCCGGTTTCTCCAATGTGGTGCAGGTGTTTGCGTTTACCGGTATCACGATGATTATGTACCCTCGCATTGTGGCCGCGTATCAGTCCGGCAAAACGCGGGAGTACCGCGACCTTATGCGGAAGCTGGCAGTACGAATAGCCGCAGCGGTAGTAGTTCTGACGATTGCCGCCGCCACTCTGATTCATCCGGTTCTGTCGCTGGTAGGCAAAGAGGTGTATGCGGTGAATCTGTCTATCTTCTGGATCATGTTGGCTTCTACTGGGTTGTTTGCGCTGGCGGATATCCCGCACTATGCGCTCTATGTCCGTGGTCGCGATAAAGCGCTAGTACTCAGCACGCTTGGAGCGTTTGCGGTAGGGCTGATGGCGAATGTTTTTCTGGTTCCGGACTTCGGTCTGGCGGGGGCTGCGACAGCAACCTGCTGTGCAATGGCAACGTTGGTCACTGCAAAGGGAGCGTTATTGCTTCATTATCGAAAGAAAGATCTGGCGAAAAGTTCAATTCGGCCGGTCGTACAGGATATATCTATCGAAGCGGAGGTGGCGCTTGAATCGACGCCGCTGGAGCGCTGACCTGGTCACCGCCGACAGGCTGAACCGAACAGGGGACAAAAACATCCTGTTCTCATCCATCTTCGACCTGACAGTCCTGTTTCACGGTGTGGCTGAAAAGCTGGTGGCCGAGGGGCATCGTGTGTTTTGGATCACCACCGACCAGCGATGGACTGATTGGCTCGCGTCGCGTGGAATCGATCGAGATAACATATGCGAGTTGGTGTATACGCGAAACGAAGCGGTTCATCCTCACTCGATGGCTGCGATCAAGGAGCAGATTGTCGGTTGCGAGCGGCGCAACGACCTTACGGTCAATCAACTCATGCTCATGGACCGCTTCGCGCGCGTGGTGCCCGAGGTCGTGGCGAATAGGTACATGTACCTCTACTACCGGGACATAAAGAACTTCCTTTTGTCGCGACGGATCGACGTTGTCTTTGCCGAACCCACGAATGCCAACGAACTGCTGACAGCCATGATATGCCGCGAGCTGGGGATACCGTTTCTGGCGCCGCGAGATATGCGGTTTCCGCTCGGGCGGCTGATCTTCAACTCGGGATACCGTGCGGATGAGCTGATCGGAGGGGAGGGCTGTGGCGGTGCAGAGGACGCCTCACGGTTGCTGTCCGAATACAAAGCCACAAGGCCGACTCCATACTATTTCGAAAAGCTGAAGCGGTCCAGAGTTGTCACGTCGTCGTATGTTGCCAGGAGCACTCGGAACCGGATTACGCGTGTGGCGGCCGGCCATCGCCACGGCCTCACGCACCACCGCTTGTCAAGCCGAGCCCGCGTGCTTGCCGGTCGAGTTATCAATGGGTTTTATCTACGGCACCTTTATCGGTATGACAAGCTCAATGACATTCAGGAGCGGCTGGCATTCTATCCGCTTCATGTCCAGCCGGAAGCGTCGATTGATGTCCTCGGCCCATACGTGAGCGACCAGCTCAACCTGATCAAGGATATCCGGCGTGCTCTGCCGTTCAACATGACGCTGCTGGTGAAAGAACATCCGAACTTCCTCGGTCTGAAAGGGCGCCGTTTCTTTCGCGAACTGAAGCAGCTTCCCAACGTGAAGCTGATCCGACACGATGTGTCCAATTTCGAAGTGTACAAGCAGGCATCGCTGGTGCTTACTGTGTCCGGGACCCCGGCATACGAGGCAGCCTTGCTGGGAATCCCCGCCATTACCTTTGCTCCGATGTACTTTGGCAAACTATCGTCTGTTCATCATTGTCCCGATATTACCGGTCTGAAGGACCTTATCCAGTCAACTCTACGGAACAATCACAGAGACATTGAGCATGACATCCGGGCAATGGCCGAAATGCTGGCTCATTCCTATGATGCCTACTGGACTGACCCGGTGTTTGACCGATGCGTACTCGATGAGGCGAATCTTACGAAACTGGCAGTTGCATTTAATGACGTTGTCCGGCAGATCACGACTCCAGCTGTCAAGCGGATGACGGGAGCTTTGATCTCGTGAACCTGAGCAGCTTGCAAGATCGAACAACAGCATCGCAGTCTGTCTCTACGCCACAAACAGATGCGCCTCTCGACATAGTGATCGTAAACGACTTCGCTTATGTGAACGGCGGCACGGCGCAAGTGGCCATAGCCGAAGCAGCAGCGCTCCAGGCGAGAGGTCATCGGGTGAGCTTCATGGCGGGAGTAGGACCTGTCGACACGCGTCTCACAGAAGCCGGCGTCCACGTGCATCTAACCGGACAACAAGAGATTGCTGTTGACCGAAACCCTTTTCGGGCTGCGTTGCACGGATTCCGCAACGGTCAAGCGGAAAGGGCGATGAAAGAACAGCTTGAGGGGCTCTCTGCCAAACAGACGGTCGTTCACTTGCATGGCTGGACAAAATGTCTGTCGGCATCGGTCATCAGGCCGGCCGTCGACGCGGGCTTTCCGGTACTGGTTCACCTGCACGACTATTTTTCGGTCTGTCCGAACGGCGGACTCTACAACTTTCAGACCAATCTGTCGTGCAGCCTCAAACCGATGTCTGCAGCCTGCCTGCTGTCGCATTGCGACAAAAAAAGTTATGCACACAAATTGTACCGGGTCGCCCGTCAGACTATCCAGAACCGCCTAAACGGGATACCCTCTCGCACACGATACTTCGCGGCGGTCTCGTTGTTCAGCCGGAAAATCATGGGGCCATATCTTCCGATAGAGGCGACGATTTTCGATTTGCCCAACCCGGTCGATATTGAGCGGCAGCTGCCCGCCAGACCGCTCGATTCTGAGACGTTCGTGTGGGTCGGAAGATTATCTCCAGAGAAAGGGACAATGCTGTTCGCGCGTGCGGCAGCACGTGCTGGAGCCAGCGCTTTGTTTGTGGGGGACGGTCCTCAACGGGACGAGATCGCCAGAGGTTACGCGGGCGCAGCGATCACCGGTTGGCTCGAACCGCTGCAAGTGCAACAGATGATTCGCAAAAGCCGCGCGCTCGTGTACTCACCGGTCTGCTATGAGACACAGGGTCTTGCCGTTCTTGAGGCGGCCGCTCTTGGGGTACCGGCCATCGTATCTGATGGTTGTGCGGCCCGCGAAGCTGTGGTAGACAATGTCACCGGCCTGTTGTTTAAGAGCGGTGATGAGGAGGACCTGGCCGACAAGATCCGCCACCTGGCGACAGGGGATCAGGCTGCCGAGATGGGGCGACAGGCATACGACCGGTATTGGACAGAGCCTCCAACCATGGCGGCACATATCGAGAAGTTGGAAAGTGTGTACCGAGCGATCCTTAACCGCGAGAGCGCCGCACTGGACCGGCCAGCCGTGTCCGAAGTGACTGCGAGTATTTCCGGAATGAGCGAGTAGCAGATGAACAGATTGGAGTTACACGACCGCATTGGTTCCACGGGTTGGTATCAGGACGCTACACCCCCCCTGCGCGGACAAGGGTGTCCGCTCAAGGTGGCGATTGTCCACGATTGGCTTGTCACGTACGGCGGCGCCGAGCGGGTGTTGGAGCACATGCTTGAGGAGTACCCCGATGCCGACCTGTATTCGTTGTGTAATTTTCTTCCGGAAGCTGAGCGTTCGTTCTTGCTACACAAACCGGTGACGACATCGTTCATTCAGAAATTGCCGTTTGCCCGATACAAGTATCGTTCATATCTGCCACTCATGCCGCTGGCGGTCGAACGATTCGATCTGCGGGGTTACGATCTGGTGATCTCCAGCTCCTATGCGGTTGCCAAAGGGGTAATTACGGGTCCCGATCAACTGCATGTTTGCATGTGCTATTCACCTATGAGATATGCATGGGATCTGACACACCAGTATCTTGCCGAATCCGGGCTCTCGAACGGTCTGCGCGGCATGCTCGCGCACTGGCTCCTGTATCGGCTGCGCCAATGGGATTACCGCACGGCGAACGGTGTGGATGAGTTCATCGCTATATCGAGATATATCGCCCGACGAATCATGAAAGTGTACCGCCGGCCGGCGACCATCATCTATCCACCGGTCGATGTCGATCGATTCTCCCTCCGCGAGCATAAAGAGGATTTCTATCTCACAGCTTCCCGATTGGTTCCGTACAAGCGGATCGACCTGATCGTGGAATCCTTCTCTCACATGCGGAATAAGCAGCTTGTCGTGATCGGCGATGGCCCCGAGTGGAAGAAGGTCAAGCGAAAGGCCAGCCCCAACGTTCACCTGCTCGGACACCAACCGTTCGACATACTATGCGAACAGATGCAGCGGGCTCGGGCGTTCATTTTTGCGGCTGAGGAAGATTTCGGAATTGTCCCTGTTGAAGCCCAGGCATGCGGCACACCGGTGATCGCCTTCGGGCGAGGAGGTGCGACTGAGACGATTGTTGATGGCGAAACCGGGCTGTTCTTCGATGAACAAACGGTCCCGAGTCTGGTCGATGCGATAAACCGCTTCGAGGCCGCCGGCGACTCTTTCGATCCACGCCGCATTCGACGCCAGGCCGTCAAGTTCTCGGGGGTTCGCTTCAAGCGCGAGTTTCACCAGTTTATGACTCAGGTGATCGACACCCGCTTCGGTGGCGTTGCCAGGTCGCACCCGGCACTTTCTTCCTGATTAGCTGGAAAAACATTCGCTTTTCGTCGCGATTTGGCCGGCTTCGTAAACGGGAGGTATGCGGCGACCCGTAACGCCTTGAATGCTATTCAATTATATCTCTCCCGACAGGACATTTGGTGGCACGGAGTTTGATACAGAATTCTGTGATATGCTACGTCCGGAAAACACGACTTCAACGGCTGTTGGCGCAGGGAACCTGATATCTGAGCCGGGACAACTGACTCGGACTTGGTCGGGGATTGCCCTTTTCAATCTCTCGCTGTTGACCATGTTGGTGCAGTCGGTCGTGGTGGCTACAGCCATTAAGGGACTCCTGATTCCATATCTGCTAATTCTGATGCAGGCGGCTAAGGGCTTCATACTCTCCGTGATCGAACGGCCCCGCGTTCAGGTGGTAGCACCTTTTGTTTGCTTTGTCGCTGGGTTTACGGTGTATGTGGGAATCTCTCAGTTACTCAATCTCGCGTATGCGCCGCGTCTGGACAATCTGGTGCTCGTTTCGCTGGAAAACGCCAATGTAACTCTCCTGCGCTCGAGCCTTTTCACACAGGGACTATATCTGACCACTTGTGTGTTGTTTTTCCTGTACACGCTGGGATACCTGAAAACGGTAGAAACGACCCAACCGGTAATGAAACTGGTGCGGGCGGGACTCGTATTCTTTGTCGCATTCGGATTTTATGAGTTCATCGGATATCTGTTGACCGGCGGTAACGTCGATTTCATTTCGAACCGGATCACGGGCGACGAACGCACGTATAGCACGTTCCAGACATTTGATCTTGCCGGCCTGACTATTCCACGGATGAAGTCGCTGGCCGGAGAAGCCTCCATGTTCGCTTTTTCGGTCGTTCCCTTTGTCGCCCTGTTCTATTTTCTGAGGGACCGGTTCTGGATTGTTCTCTTGACGGCTGCCGTACTGTCAACGTCTACGACTGCGTATATAGGCCTGTTCTGTTTGGCCCTTTTTGAGAGCCTCCTGGCCAGGCGTCTGGGTAAACTCCTGCTCGGAGCGATGGGTCTCATGGCCACGCTCTGGCTGGTGTTTCCCAATACGGTTGCCAGCCTGGTGGATTTTGCCATGGAGAAATTTCGGCTGGAGCACATGTCGGGGATTGATCGTATGAGCAATTTCCAACACGCCTGGCAGTTCTTCGCGAATTCAGATATCCTGCACATGATGTTCGGGTACGGCTTCGGCTATATCCGCTCGACCGACGGTTTCACCACACTGCTTGTGAACGTTGGTGTGGTGGGGCTTATAGCCTTCTTGTGGTTTCTTGTGTACCCGGTAGTCCGATTGGGCGCACAGACACCGTACCATCGCGGACTCCTCGCCGCAACAGCTGTTTCAGTCGTCATGATAATGATCAGCGTACCCGAATTTTACTACCTGCACGTGTGGTTGTTGGCGGCACTCGCCTGGTTCGAGTACCACAAACTCAGTACCGTGTCACGTGCAAACAGGCCGATGCCTGCCATGCAAACAAGAATCGTACAGTGAGACAGGGAAGAAGATGTCACGAAGACTGGTTTTGACAGATACACCCGGAGCGAACAGATGTCCGGAGGGGAATGGAAACGGCACGAACGAGATGATACGCCTGGCCAGAGTGCTCCTGAAATACCGGTATAGGTTCATGATTGTATCTGTTAGCCTGGCCGTCGTTACCGGACTCATCGCGTTTCTGTTGCCCTCAACCTATACTTCACGTGCCACGCTGCTGCCGACCGGCAAAGTTGACAAGATGGCCGATCTCAAAAGTCTGGCCGGACTTTCCAGCCTGACCTCGCAGGATGAAAGCTCGTCTGAGCTGTTTCCAACTATTCTCATGTCGCGCGCGGTCGCTGATGCTGTTCTGGCACGTCGCTATGAATGTTCTGTAAATGCACGACATAGGACGCTTTATCTAAACCAATACTTCAAGATTGAAAACCCTGACTATCTGCACCTTGCGCTGGCCGGGATCACGACTGTGGAAAAGGACAAGAAGACCGGCGTTATATCCTTGGCAGTCGAAACTACTAGCCCCGAGCTCTCCCGACAGATCGCCGAGGAGTATATTACACAGCTCGACGACTTCAATATGCACCGCCGCCGCACCCAGGCCGGTGAACGGGCCAGGTATCTTGAAACGCAGGTGGCTCAAACCGCCCGGAACCTGCGGGCCGCAGAGGACAGCCTGGAAGCATTCCAGAGAGTGAATCGCAATTGGATCGGAGGCGATGATCCCGAGGTCTCCAAGATTGTAGCTCAGCTCTCTCGCGAGGTGGAACTCATCACCCAGGGCTACGGGTTCCTTCGCCAGCAGCTCGAGATGGCCAAACTTGATGCCCGGAAAGATGTGCCGGTTGTTTCCGTGCTTGACAGGCCTTCTTTGCCGACGGTGCGGACTGGACCAAGGCGATTTCTGTCCGCCGCTGCCGGCGGCGTAGCCGGACTCTTACTCGTATTGTTGTGGGTGATGGTTCGTGAGAGGTTTGTCGGAGCTCGTGATGCCGAATCGCGGCACGAACTCAAGCAATTGGGTGCTGAACTGACACAGGCTATTCGCTGGCGGCGTCGGATTCACGCTGCATCCAGTTCCACAGAGAATGAGCCGGTTGCGCCGCGGTAGCGATGATCCGCAACTGAGATACCATCAGGCTGTGGATCAAAGAGTTAATCGAACCTCCTCGCCTGCGATTCCGCTCCCGTCTTTTTTTGACCGAATCCAGTTGCTCCATGTTATTTCGGTTGATTTTTGCCCCAACACCTCATATACTCCCGCCTGACTTGCGCCGGCGTACAGCCGCGGAGGTCCGGAAATCACAACATTGGTGGGGTTCCCGAGCGGTCAAAGGGAGCAGACTGTAAATCTGCCGGCGAAGCCTTCGAAGGTTCGAATCCTTCCCCCACCACCATGTCACGCCAGCACTAAGCAGTTAGTGCTTTTTTGTGACGCTGGTGCAGTTTCGAGATCTTACTGGAGCTTTGAGATATATGCAGAGAGAGGAGTAACGGATGAGTGAATCCCTGCTATTGGGAATAATCATCGGGATCAGCGTCCTCGGACTGGTCGCGGCCTGGGCATTGGCCCAGTGGGTGCTGCGACGGCCAACCGGTTCGGAGGCTATGCAGAAGATCTCCAACGCTATCAAGGAAGGTGCTGAGGCGTTCCTTCGTCGCCAGAATCGGACCATCATCATGCTGGCGGTGGTCGTGGCGGTAGTGCTGTTCATTGGGTATGGGTTCATACGGAGTCACCGCGAGTTCGACCCGGTCGACAGCACTATGGAGCTCGCTGCGTGGATTACCTTGTCATTCGTGCTCGGTGCGCTCTGTTCGGTAATCGCCGGGTATGTTGGCATGTGGGTTTCGATTCGAAGCAATATCCGCACTGCCACTGCGGCTCTGACGAGTCTGAACGACGCACTTCGCATCGCGCTCCGCGGTGGAGCTGTCTCGGGACTGCTGGTGGTGGCTATGAGCCTGCTCGGTGTGGGCGGCCTGTACGCCATAGTCAGTGCGTTTTCGAATGTCAAAGAGACTCAAATTCCGCTCTTGATCGTGGGCTATGGGTTTGGTGCCTCTTTTGTAGCGCTCTTCGCCCAGCTTGGCGGCGGTATTTATACGAAGGCCGCCGACGTGGGTGCCGATCTGGTAGGGAAGGTCGAAGCCGGAATTCCCGAAGATGATCCCCGCAACCCTGCGGTCGTCGCCGATCTCGTGGGTGACAATGTTGGCGATTGCGCCGGTCGTGGCGCCGACCTGTTCGAGTCAACGGCCGCCGAGAATATCGGTGCCATGATTCTGGGTGCTTCTCTTGCGGCGGCGGCGGAGCAGCAGGGATTTGCATTCTCTGCCGGTATTGTCGGTGTGATGATGTTTCCCCTGATCGCCCGTGCCTTCGGAATCATTGCTTCTGTTATCGGGATCGTTTCGGTCCGGATGGACAAGGAAGAGAAGATGGACCCGATGGAAGCGCTCAACCGCGGATACTATGTGGCCGTCATCCTGGCCATGATTGGATTCGCAGGCGCCTCTTACTGGCTGCTCAATTCCCCGGCTGCACCGAACGCCTGGTGGCATTTCTTCCTGTGCGGAGTGATCGGCGTTTTGACCTCAGTGGCCTTTGTATATATCACGCAGTATTATACTGAGTATCGATATAGTCCCGTACAACGGATCGCCGAGGCTTCGAAGACGGGCCCCGCCACCAACATCATCGCGGGGGTGGGCGTGGGGTTGGAATGCACCTGGATGCCGGCTTTGGTCATGGGCGCTGCGTTGCTGGCTTCGTATTATCTTGGTGCATCAAGCGGACTACCGCACGCCGGACTTTTCGGAACTGCTGTCTCCACGATGGGAATGCTGGCGACCGCCGCATACATTCTTGCGATGGATACGTTTGGACCGATCACCGACAACGCCGGCGGCATCGTTGAGATGTCACAGCAGCCTGAAGAAGTGCGCAAGAAGACCGACCGCCTCGATTCGGTCGGCAACACGACGAAAGCGCTCACCAAGGGTTATGCTGTCGGTTCTGCAGCGTTGGCTGCCTTCCTGCTGTTTCAGGCCTATATGGATGAAGTCGCGCACTACGCCGGACAGGAAATGGAGGGAGTCAATCTGGCCAATCCGGTGGTATTTGTCGGCAGTCTCTTCGGCGCTGCGCTCGTGTTTCTCTTTTCGGCCATGGCTATTAGGGCGGTTGGCGCCGCGGCACAATCGATCATCGAGGAAGTCCGCCGTCAATACGCCAAGTTGCCTCGTTTGAATGATATCATTCAGTTCCCCTCGGACTTCAAGCCGGATTACGGCTCCTGCGTCGACATTGTCACCAAAGCAGCGCTCCGTAAGATGGTAGTGCCGGGCCTTTTGGTGGTGTTGACGCCAATCGGTGTCGGACTGGCGTTCAAGGTGTTCATAACAGAAGGGCACAGGCTGATTGCCGCCGAGGCAGTGGCTGGCCTGCTGATGGTCGGCACGATCGCCGGCATTCTCATGGCGCTGTTTCTCAATAATGGCGGCGGCGCCTGGGACAACGCCAAGAAGTACATTGAGACAGGGGCCCACGGCGGCAAGTACCTGACACTGAAAGATGGTACTCGCGCCAAGAACCCCACCCACGGCGCGGCCGTGGTCGGCGACACGGTCGGTGATCCGTTCAAGGACACCGCCGGTCCCTCGCTGCATGTGCTTATCAAGCTGTTGTCGACCATTACGCTCGTGCTGGCGCCGCTGTTTATTTAGTGCGTCCACTATCACTTTCTGCGAAGGGGTCTCGGCCAAGCCGCCGGGCCCCTTTTCCTTTGCTGATCGATAACGTATCTTGCGCCGATGACCGTCCCGCCGACCGTGAATAAGCGCCAGCGCACCGATTACACCGAGGGCTCGATCGTTGCTTCAATCCTCAAGATGGGGCTGCCATCGATGTTTGGCTTCCTCATGCAGCATACCTACTCCCTGGTGGATACCTGGTGGGTTTCACGTTTGTCAGACAGTGAGGCCTCAGTAGCGGCCATCACGTTTTTCGCCAGTATTCACTGGCTGTTCTTCACGTTCAACAACCTGATTGGGCCGGGCTCGGTGGCTTTAATCTCCCGACGTTACGGGGAGAAGTCATACGATCTGGTCGAGAAGCTCACCAAAGAAACGATCGTCATGAAGCTTGCACTCGGCGGCGTATTCGGACTTATCGGTTATATCTTCGCCGAGCCGATGTTGACATTTGTCGGTGCGGAGGGAGTTACACTCGACCTGGGTGTCCAATACGGGCGCATCATGTTTATCGGCATGGGCATCATGTACGCCACGTATTCGATCTATACTGCGATGCGCGGCGTGGCCAACCCGCACCAGGCTATGGCGCTGATGCTGGGGGCGAATGTCCTCAACATGGGACTTGATCCCATTTTCATGTTCGGCTATCTCGGTTTTCCGGCGATGGGTATTCGAGGTGCGGCATGGGCTTCGGTTCTGAGTTTCACAATCGTGTTTCTGGTCGGAATCCTGTTGTTCTACTCCGGTCGGACAAATGTGCGTCTCCACCTGCGAGGCAAGGAGCGAATGACCTGGGAGTCGATCTGGAAAATCACGTATATCGGCATTCCTGCATGGATCGGTGACATGTCATTTGCGGGCGCTCGCCTGGTCCTCGTTCGTCTGGTGGCGCCGTTTGGTACTCCGGTGGTGGCGGCATATGGCGTGGGCAACCAGGTAACATCGATCGGCGTTGCAATGCTGGTGGGAATCGGGCTGGGACTGTCCGCCCTGATCGGGCACAATATCGGCGGGGCGAAAATGAAGCGGGCCAAGGAGACCGCTGACAAAGCGATCCTGTTGGGCGTCGGTCTTAAAACCGGCATGGCGACCGTCGTCTTTCTGTTCGCGCCCGAGATCATGAGAATGTTCTTCGAATCTCCCGAGACTGTCCACGTCGGCAGCACCATGCTTCGCATATTCGCCCTCGGGTTTCCCTTCATTGGCGCATTCATGATGATAGCACAAGTGCACACGGGCGTTGGTCTTAACGGCCCGACCATGGTCGTGAATCTCATCAATGCGTGGGTGCTGGAGGTAGCTCCCGTCTACCTCCTGACCGTCTACTTCGGTTTTTCTGAATTGTCGGTGTGGTGGTCTATCAGTCTGGCTGGTGCGCTCAGCGCACTGCTCTTCTACTGGTACTACCAGCGGGGGAAATGGCTGGCCGTCAGCTTGTGACGTCAGGCAGCTGTCCGGCACTGTCCTTCACCAACATTGAATCTGACAGTTGACATTGCTAATTCATGTATTAGTTTGCCCGGCGTTTGGCCCGGTGATGGCGCTATTGGTGGGCGACATCCTGGTCCGCTTGAAACAGGGAAGAGAATTGCATGAACGGACTTACCGCCGAGCCCTGTCCTGCGGCATCGCGTCCTGTGATGTCGGTTCACTCGTTGTCCTGTGACTGGAGGGTCCATGTTTAAGCGTCTACTGCCTGCCGAGACAAGTTTTTTCGATTTCTTTGAGCGCCACAGCACGCTGGCCATCGAGACCTGTCGGGAGCTGCATGCAATCTCGGAGAATCCATCGGAACTGGTCGTGCGCGCCAATCGCATCAAGGAACTGGAGCACGAGGCGGACGATGTCACCCACAAGTGTATCGACGCCTTGCACCGGACCTTCATAACGCCAATCGACCGTTCGGATATTCACCGACTCATGAAACGCCTCGATGACATCGTCGATTCCGTTGATTCGGCCGCGTCCCGGCTCATGCTCTACGAAATGACGGAGCTGCGGCCGGAAATGCGGCAGTTCACCGAAGTACTGGTGAAAGCATCGACCGCCATCAACGGCGCCGTGCACAATCTTCGGGACCTGAAAAAGGGAGGCACATCCATCGAGAAATACTGCCGCGCTATTTACGATGCCGAGAACGAAGGGGATCAGATCCTTCGTTCGGCGCTTGGCCGCCTTTTCAAGGAAGAACCGGAAATGATGCACGTGATCAAATGGAAAGAGGTGTTCGAGCGGCTCGAGAAAGCCACCGACCGGTGTGAAGAAGTGGCCAATATCGTTCAGGGCATTGTGATCGAGGCGTCGTGACCGTGTCGCCGCTGTTTGTTGTTATCATCATCACTGTCGGCGTGGCGCTGCTCTTTGATGTCATCAATGGGTTTCACGATGCCGCCAACTCGATCGCTACTGTCGTTTCCACGCGGGTGCTAAGTCCCAAAGTTGCCGTCTGGTGGGCGGCCTTTTTCAATTTCGTGGCCATGTTCGTCTTCGCACCCCGTGTGGCTGATACCATCGCCAAGATCGTCAAGATCGACGGCAAGGATACCGTATATGTCTATGTCGTGCTCGCGGGACTGGTGGGGGCGATTGTGTGGGACCTGTTGACCTGGTGGCTGGGTCTCCCCACCAGTTCCTCGCACGCGCTGATTGGCGGCGTTGCCGGCGCCGGACTCGCGTATCAGGGACTTGATGTGATTCGCTGGGGGAATATCTGGAAGACCGTTAAATTCATCCCGCTCGCACCGCTTATTGGACTGGCCATTGGTTTCATGGTCATGATAGGCGTATATTGGTTGTTCCGGAGATGGCGGCCAAACGATGTGGATCGTCTGTTCCGAAAAGGTCAATTGCTTTCCGCGGCGCTGTACTCTCTTGGTCACGGCGGCAATGATGCGCAGAAAACGATGGGGATCATTATGGCGCTTCTGATTGCCGGCGGTGTCCTGAGCCCAGACGCGGAGTTGTCACTCACCAATGTCAGCACCATGTGGATCATCCTGTCATGCCATCTGGCCATGGGATTGGGGACTGCGTTCGGCGGTTGGCGGATTGTCAAAACCATGGGCATGAAGATCACCAAGCTTAAACCTGTCGGCGGGTTCTGCGCCGAGACAGCCGGTGCTTCGACCCTGTTCATGGCCACTCATCTGGGCATTCCGGTTTCTACCACGCACACAATCACCGGCGCGATCATCGGCGTTGGCGCCACCAACAAACTTTCGGGTATCAAATGGGGCGTAGCCGAACGTATCGTGTGGGCATGGATATTCACGATCCCGGCCTCGGGGCTCATCTCGGCCGGTTGTTTCTATCTTATTAAAGCCCTGCACTCCGGCTTCTGAGATCTGTTGCCATCGCATAATCGTCAAGGTTACGGTTGATTAGCCGGTTTTCCCCTCCAACATAGACCAAAAAAGTCCTTAACAAGGGTCGCCGGATTACTTATTTAACTCATAAGTTAATTAACCGGGTGGTATAATATAGTATGGTAAGTGATAATCTCAGCCTGACATTTTCCGCGCTGGCCGATCCGACACGGCGGGCGATCCTGGCCAGTCTCACCAGGGGGGAGGCCTCGGTCCAGGCGCTGGCAGAGCCTTTCAATATGAGTTTGCCGGGGGTCTCCAAGCATCTCAAGGTATTGGAACGAGCCGGCCTGATCGAGCGCAGCCGCGCGGCCCAGTGGCGGCCTTGCCGTCTAAAGGCGGCTCCGCTTAGAGACGTGGATGCCTGGCTGGATCGCTATCGCCGCTTCTGGCAAGAGAGCTTCGACCGACTGGACCATTACCTTCGCGAAATCCAATTGAAAGAAAAAGCTCGTGTGGAGAAGCCGCAAAGGAAGAGGCGGGTTAGGGGAGACAAAATGCGCGTGAAAAAGCATGCTCACAGAAGATAGTCCAATGATAAAACACCATGACGAAGGAACAGATGTATGAACAGTAACAAATCATCTGAAACAAAAGCAGTCGACCGGGAGTTTGTCATCTCGCGGGTCTTCGATGCCCCGCGCGAACTCGTGTTCAAAGCCTAGACCGAAGCCGACCATCTGGCGAACTGGTGGGGGCCCAAGGGATTCGAGACGCGTGTCCGCAAGCTGAACCTTCGACCCGGTGGCGTTTTTCACTATTCAATGAAATTGCCCGATGGCCAACTCATGTTGGGCAAGTTCCTCTATCGCGAAATTGTCGCTCCTGAACGACTCGTATATGTGGTCTCATTCTCTGATGAGCAGGAGGGGATAGTCCGGAGCCCGTTCGGTCCCACCTGGCCTCTGGAGATGCTGAACGCAGTGACCTTTTCGGAACAAGGGATTCGGACGGCCGTCACTCTTCGCGGAAAAGCCATCAATGCGACAGAGGAAGAACGTAGAACCTTCGAGGCCGGGTTCACATCCATGAAGCAGGGCTTTACAGGGACATTGGATCAGCTTGAACAATACCTGTCAACCATGAGTAAGGGGTAACTCGAATGAAAGCGACCTCCAACGAACTCGTCATTACCCGTATCTTCGAAGCGCCGCGCGAACTGGTATGGAAAGCCTGGACCGAACCCAAGCAGTTCATGCGCTGGTGGGGACCACAGGGGTTCACTAACACGTTTCACGAGTTTGACCTGCGTCCCGGTGGCTATTGGCGGTTTATCATGCACGGTCCCGACGGTTCCAGCTACGAAAACGAGTCTGTCTTTGTCGAAGTCTCGAGGCCGGAGCGCATAGTCTTCAGACATATATCGGCGCCGCATTTTTTGATGACGATTACGTTGGATAACCAGGCAGGCAAGACGAAAATCACCTGGCATATGTTGTTCGAGTCTGTCACCGAACGGAACAATATCGCCAAGTATGCCCTTGACGCGAACGAGCAGAATCTGGACCGACTCGAAGCGCATCTGGCCGCGATGACGGTGCAACATGAATGACATTTACGAAGGAGACCGAACTTGAACGCTGAACGGACTAAGAATGTCGCCGCCGACACATCGGACCGCGAGATCACCGCTACGCGCATCCTTGATGCACCGCGTGACCTCGTTTTTCAGATGTGGACCGATTCAAAGCACCTGGCGAAATGGTGGGGACCGAACGGTTTCACGACCACGACGCACGAGATGGATGTAAGGCCGGGCGGGGTCTGGCGGTTCATCATGCACGGGCCCGATGGCATCGACTATCCAAACAAGATCATCTATCTTGAGGTCGCCAGACCTGAACGCCTTGTGTATAAGCATTCCGGAGACGAAGGAACTGAGCCCGTGAACTTTCATGTGACTGTTACTTTCGCAAGTGTAGGACAAAAAACAAGGCTGACTGTCAGGTCACTCTTTGCAACCGCCGCCGAGCGGGATGAGGTCATCAGAAGATACGGCGCCGATAAGGGTCTGGAACAGACACTCGATCGGCTGGCCGAGCATCTCGTCAAGATGTGAACGCTAAGCCGAACCTACTCACTAAACCGGTGCGAGAAACCCGATCAAGACAGAATTACAACCCAACGGAAAACGGAGCTCACGTATGGAATGGCTTGAAACGTACACCGACCACGCCTACGCCGTATTGCGCATCATGGCGGGATTCATGTTTTCGTTCCATGGCGCCCAGAAGATTCTCGGTGTGCTTAGTGACTACCGACCGGAAATGTGGTCACAGGGCTGGTTCGGCGGGATCATTGAACTGGTAGGGGGGCTCCTTATCATGGTTGGCTTTCAGACCCGGCTGGCGGCGTTTATTTGCAGCGGCACGATGGCCGTGGCGTATTTCCAATTCCATTGGAAACTCCAGTTCGGATCTGCATTCTTTCCAATTGTGAACAAGGGGGAGATGGCGGTGCTCTACTGCTTCACTTTCCTCCTCATTGCATGTCGCGGCGCGGTGAAGTGGGGGATAGACCGAACGCGCTGAGCATTTCAGCGTTCAGACACAATGCCGGTTTGAAGAAATGACCTCATGTAGTCATTGCGAGTCCGAGCGCCTCGCTCGGGCGAAGCAGTCTCGTACCGTGAAAAGTCCCTTGTTCCTCCGGCCGAACCCGCGTAATTTGCTCTCAGCCGGAGTGGTGGAATAGGTAGACACCAGGGACTTAAAAAGCGAATCAGGCGAATCGGATTCTGATTGAGTACCAATGCACTTTGATGGACGGCATGTAGTTGGCCGCAGAAAGTCGTTGGACTGACTTGGATGCAGTTGGGTTGTTTTGGCTCTCGAGTAGTCACAAATTGGTCACACGCCACTTCCCTTGTAGATTTCTCAGTCTCGTTGCTTGAGGCAAATGGGCGGGCACGCCACTGATGCTCACTCGTTGAATGAATCGTGTTCGTTAACTGATCGCAGTGGCCATAAAGGAATGGAATACTATGGGTGCGGCCAGAGATTATACCGTTCAGTATTTTGATGCTCTGAAGGACTATCTGCACGCTGAAAGGGGCATCAGTGGAAAGTTGGAAATCGACCTTAGGAACGTAAATGGGGTGACTATAGATCGTCTTCGTGGGGCAATCCGGGATCTTCTGGAGAGCAGTCTCGCCGATAGTGCGGTCAGGGACATCCGTACTGATACGACTACGAAAATCATAGACCGGAAGATCAGGACAACCGCTGTGGGATTCAGTGATAATCTTGATCTTACCACGAGAATGGGCTTCGTCCTCGGCGAGCAAGTAGTCCTATGGGATGTCCTGATTCCGAGTATCCTTTTCGATCGCAATGGCATCGATCTCAGGTTACTCAAGGACACGACGGAAAATCTGTTGACTTGGTATTCCGTTGCTTCAAAGGGCGGGCTGGTTTATTTGAAACACCCTGCCTTTTGGTCGGACGCCTACAAGAGAGACGTTGCCAAGATAAGGAACATACCCGATGTTCCCAATGATTTCCTAGGGTTGCTCACGGCTGAAGCATTGGCTGAAGAGCATTATGATCTAAGCCCGTATGCGTTCACGCCAGGGACGGTTGAACTGTTCGAATTGCATAAGAAACTGAGACAGAAACCGCCGAGTCAGGCCAATTTGGATAATCAGAGTAGTCTCCGACGATTCTTGCGCTGCGGCTCTGTCTACGCGCTCAGGCATCTGTCACCAGAAGGGTTCTATTCAGTCATCCAAGACGCCGAAGATGTTAGGGGGGATGAGACTTCTCCCATGTATCAGGATGATTGGCGAAAGCAACTCAAAGAGTATCTAGCTTTCGATACCGGTGATTTATCTGAGCCCGAACGAGAGATTCTTCGGGAAAGGAGACTTGACGAACTCGATAAGGTGATGAAGCAGCAGGCCATGATTCTGGAAAGGGAATATATCGGCAATCGTGCGAAAGGTGCCGAGAAGGCAGGGGCTGTCTCCGGGCTATTTGGTTCAATCATGGGATTCTTTGCCCCGATGCCTGCGGCTATCATAAGCACACTGGGCAATGCTTTCCGTGCTTATGGCCGACTCCGAACGGACTTCGGAGACAAGCTTCCAAAGAGGAGAGATGAGTTGATCTTCCAGGTCTTTTTCAACTTTGAGAAGCAGTGGGAGCAAGAGTTGAAAGAGGATTAGAAGAGGGGGCGAGGAGCGATGGCTCGATAATGCTTCAATAGCTACTCCCCTTTTGTCTTGCCAATATCGCCCGACAATCTTATATTTGTCTCGCTAGTTAAGAAAGGAGGTCGTCATGAGTTCATGCAAAGTGAATGGATGCACACACGAGGCAACGCATAAAGGCCTCTGTGGCTTTCATTCCAGTCCGCTGTATGTAAGCGCACTTCCCCCGGACCTTAGAGACGGTTCTGACCCACTGCGACCGAGCGCTCTTCCACCTGATCTGAGGTCATCATTCAATCCAATGGCTCCGAGTTATCTTGTCCTCAAGGGATTGAAGAAGTAAGCCTTTCACCCCGGACTCATAAGTTTTGCGGCAGGCGCCACTCACGATGGGTGGCGCCTTGTTTCATTATTTAGTGCTCTGTACATCGACGTACTTCCAGCGTATACGGGCTGCCTGACCAGATTTGCGGCTGCGCGATTCCGAGCAGCACGGCATTACCCACCCACGCATTTTCCCCTCGCCACAATCGGGCACCAAGAAACACGTCCGGCTTGTCCGCTGTCTTGGGCAGGGTATCACAGAGTCTCAGCGACCCGTCCAAGGTCGTACAAGTCTCCACCTTGACGGGCTTGCGCGCCATGCGGCGACTTGGCCTCCGCTCCGCTGCCGCGAACACTCCGGCTCCTCCACCCCTCTGTGCTGCTGAGTGACGCGGAGAGACAAGCCGGTGTGCGTCTCACCACTTCCCACTCACCACCGGAGAAAGGTTCATCCATATGGACCTGTGCAAAGTGACGCTGCTGGGCGTCGTCGGGGCTGATCCCCGCACCAGCGAGGGCGACGGCGGGCCGACCGCCGTGCTGCGGTTGGCCATCAACCGCGCGGAGCGCGACCGGAAGACCGGCGCGCTCCTCAAGACCACCGACTGGCACGCGGTGGTCACCGTCGGCAAGCTCGCCGAGGTCGTCGGGAAGTACGTCCGCAAGGGCGCCCGGCTCTACGTCGAGGGCACGCTGCGCGCGACGAAGGAGAAGGGCGTCGACGTGCTCGCCCACAACCTCATCATGCTGGGCAGCGCCCGGAAGGCGAAGTAAGCCGACGACGGAGAGGGGGTAACTCCCCCTCTCCGTTTTTTCGTGCTCGGGGAAAACGCTCCCACCCTATGTTGGAGCCAGCCACTGCTGGATTTTCTCCTCAATGCTGTGCTTCGGTCGGCAGTAGCGCATGCGCGACTGCGCGATGATCGCTGCCCGGTGCGCGGGCGTCGGCGCGGGACGCGGGGGTAGCGTCTCCGCGCTGAACGGCTCCGACGTCCGGCCGTCGATGGACAGCCGCACGTACGTCGCGAACTGCGGCAGGCTCTGCAGGTCCACCGCGCCGAAGGTCGGCGCGAATTCTCGGCTGAGGATGGCGGCATCCTCTGCGCCGGTGGCGAAGGCCACCAATGTGCCGGCGTTGCCGAGGATCGCTGACGCGAAGCGCAGCGGCAGCTGCGCGATGAACTGGTTCGCGACACCCGCGAAGTTCAGCCGGTACTTCCGCGCTTCCGAGAGCATCGTCGGGAAATCCTCGGTCGTGAACGACTGCAGCTCGTCGATGTACGCGTAGAAGTCGCGGCGGGTCGCTTCCGGCGCGTGCGCCCGACGCAGCGCCGCGAGGTAGAGTTGCGTGAGGAAGAGCGAGCCCAAGAGCGCTGAGGTATCTTCGCCAATCTTCCCCTTTGCCAAATTCAGCAGGAGAATTTGCCCGTCGTTCAGAATGGCGTCGAAGTCGATCCGCGTCTGCGTCTGCCCGAGGATGTTCCGCGTGAGCGGCGTTGTGAGGAACTGGCCGACCTTGTTCTGAATTGGCGAGATTGTCTCGGTGCGGAACACCTTCGGGTACTGCTCAAACTCCACCTGCCAGAAGCGCCGCACCACCGGGTCGTGCACGGCAGCCACAATCCGCGCG
This sequence comes from Candidatus Zixiibacteriota bacterium, assembly GCA_040753875.1. NCBI lineage: Bacteria > Pseudomonadati > Candidatus Zixiibacteriota > Candidatus Zixiibacteriota bacterium. The sequence continues at coordinate 92,808 of JBFMDV010000001.1, forward strand.
CGGTACACGCCGTCGGTGAGCAAGCGCGGGAGTCCGAGGAGTGTGCTGCCGGGCGCTTCCAGCAGTGCCAAGATTGCATTGCGCAGGACGTACTCTAAGCGCGGCCCCCACGTGTCCGCCCAAATCTTCTTGAACACCTGCACGAGGCCGGATGCCTGGAGCGACCGCTGGCGCGGGTCCGCGCTGTGCAAGACGTTGAAGGCAATCGGGTAGTCGAGGTCGGCGGGATTCACGTAGACCGTCTCGTTCACCCGGCGCGCGGGGATGTGGTCGAGTGCCTGCTCGACGAGGTCGCCGTGGGGGTCGAAAACCGCTACCCCATTCCCCCCTACGAGGTCCTGCACAATGCAGTTGAGGAGCAGCGTCGATTTCCCCATGCCCGTCTTGCCCACAATGTACACGGGCCGCCGCCGGTCGGCGGGCTTCAGCCCGAACCGGCGTCGCACATTGCGGTAGTTTGTCTGGCCGAGGATGGTCAAGGGCGCAGCGTTCATGCGTCCAGCCTAGCCGAAAACGCTCTCCACAGTCAGCGGGGAAAAGTTGCTCGCCCCGGCAATTGCGGGTCTCTACCGCTCGCGTACCCTCACTCCCACGGCGGCAGAGCGAAATCGCACGCTCGCGCCGCACGCACCTTCACAAACTATCCAAAAGACGAAAGGAGAGTATCCCATGCACGACGGGAACGGTCTCGTCCGCACCATCGAGATCAAGGACAAGCACGGGCGGGTTGTCGAGATCAAGGAGGTTGTCACGTACGCTGGCCTCCTCAACCGCGCCCACCAGGAAGGCCTCAAATCGATACGCACGAGGCTGGTGCAACGGCCTTCCGCGGAGAACGAGATGACCGCGATTTCCCTCGCAGAGGTCGTGACGGACAAAGGCGTGTTCCGCGACTACGGCGACGCGAACCCCACGAACGTCACCGCGCGCATCGCGCCGCACATCATCCGCATGTCGGTGACGCGTGCGAAAGCGCGGGCGCTCCGGGACGCCATCAACGTCGGGGTCATGTCGCTGGAGGAACTCGGGCAGGAGTACGTCAACGGCAACGGCCACGCGGTGGAGGGGAACGGTTCGACGCGCGCCCGCCGGGCGGACGGCGACCGCCCGCTCACGGACAACCAGCGCAAGTACCTGTTCCGCCTGCTCGACGAGCGCGGCGTGAACGCCGAGGAGGGGGACGCGTGGCTCTGCCGGACGTGCGGCGTGGCGGCGGTCACGGACATCAGCCGCAAGCAGGCCAGCGAGGTCATCGACCAGCTGGTGGGCGCTGCGGCGGGTACGCCCGCCGGAGAGGAGCGGCCGTCATGACGAATCTGTACGACGCGCACTCGCAGTGGCTCACCCGGCCCGCGGACGAACGGTTCCCTGACCTCACCGCGCTCCACGCGTTCACCCAGCGGCGGCGCGAGGAGTCGAGCGAGGACGCGCGCCACTTTGCCCACGTCCACCTCGCGGTCACGCCGGAGGGCGCTGTTGCGGTCAACGGCGAGACCCCACCCGCGTACCTCACCCACTGGGCGTTCAGTCAACTCGCTACGGCGGTCGGCGCGCCCGCGCGCTACCTCCGTTCGCTGCCGCCGCAGACCGTGTGCGACTGCCTCACGCACGGTCTCGCGCGCTCCCCGGAGCGGTGCAAGCTGCTCTTCCGCGTTCGGCCGTACCCGAACGGTTCCGGCGAGCAGGTTCAGATCGCCGCGTTCACGGGCCCCACCTACGGGCGGATTTGGGACGCGGACGTCACGGCGTCGCTCATCGAGGCCGTCGAGGGCACCGGCTGGCACGTGCCGCCCGCGCACCCCATCCACGGGAGCGCGAGCGCCGGGCTCTACGCCTCAGACCGCGACGTGTTCGCGTTCCTCGTACACGACGCGAACCCCGTCGAGATCGGCGACGCCAAACTCAGTCGGGGATTCTTCCTCTGGAACTCCGAGACGGGCGCGGCGACGTTCGGCCTCACGACGTTTCTGTTCAACACCGTCTGCGGAAACCACATCGTCTGGGGCGCGGAGCACGTCAACGACATCCGCATCGTGCACCGGCACCGGGCTCCCGACCGCTTCACCCGCGAGGCACTGCCGATGCTCAACCGCTTCGTCGAGAGCCGCACGGTGACAGCAGCTGTCACCGAAACGGTTTCCCGGGCGATGGCGACGAAAGTCGGCGGCGCGTGCGGGGAGGTGCTGCAGTGGTTCGCCGGAAAGGCGTTCACCAAGCACGAGGTGATCGCCGGGTACCAGGCAGGCCTGAACGCCGGTGACGACGTTGCCACGCTGTGGGGGATGATCCAAGGCCTGACGGCGGCGGCCCGCACTCTTCCGTTCGCGGACGCACGGGTTGACCTGGAGCGGCGGGCCGGGGCGCTGTTGAACTAATCTGCTAAGCGAATCCTCATTACCAAAACAAACCTAGAGAGAATACTGGAACCTGGCTCAATATCGAGGGACTGGAACATTGCTCAGTCCCTCTTTCTTATTAGTCCAGAATCAAGAAAATCCTTTACATTATCGCATAAGTCGCGGTATCATCTACGGATAGAGCGGTGGAGACTCTGCTGATTAAATTCACTTCTGTTGCAGACGAATCCGCCAACGTGCTGAAGGGCCATTTGACTTCCAACTGTTGATATGGTGCGGACCAACGAAGCCACAGACACCGACCTCAAGGTCATCGAGGACCTAACCGCGCTCGGCTGGAAGCGCAAGGATACCCTGCTATACCAACAGGAATACATTTTGACTCCGGAACAGCAGAAGGTGTTCGAGGGCCGTAAGAGCGTCAAGCCGGACATCACGCTCACAGACCTGAACGGGAACATTGTCGCCGTCTTCGAGAACAAATTGGATGACGCCAAGAAGGCGTTGCCGAAGCTTCGGACGCTCTACGCGGCGGTACTCCAGCCGCGTTTTCTCTATGCGTGTACCCCCGAGCGCATCCTCTTCTACGACTTGGAGTGGCGTGGATTGGAAGCCGGCGAGTTTCGCCAAGTCAACGGCTTCCTGACGCTTGAGGAGATGCAGCTCAAGATCGAGCAGGCGAAGCAGGTGAACCTCAGCCGGGAAGTCGTCATCGACAAGAACATCGCTGGCGGCATCAACCCCAGCTGCGGCAAAGAGACGTACTTCCAGACCGAGTGCATTGAGACGCTGCTGACGAGATTCAAAGAACGCAAGCAGAAGATGCTCGTGCACATGGCAACTGGTCTCGGGAAGACGCGAACGATGGTTGCGCTCGTAAAGGCACTCCTTGAATACAACATGGCGAAGCGCGTGCTATTCGTCGTCGACCGGATCATGCTGGCAGACCAAGCGTTGAATGATGGCTTTGCTCTCATCAGCAAACAGTTCTCGGCTGTCCGCATAACGTCGTCGAACTACAAGCAGTACAAGAACGCGCAAATCCACGTCGTGGTGATCGATACACTAGAGAATATCTTCCAGGATATCCAAAGCACTTTTTACGACCTCATTATCGTTGACGAATGCCACCGATCCATCAACATCAACCGCAAGCTCATTTTCGATCACTTCCTCTGCCCGCGCATCGGGTTGACCGCCACCCCGCGGACGGCGGTCGCGGCCAAGGGAAAAGACATCTCCGATGAAGACCTGGCAATCCTCGACACCTACCGACTATTCGGCTGCGAGGTTGGCGAGCCTGACTACCAGTTCGACCTCGCACGCGGCATCGACGAGGGATTCTTGGCCCCATACTCGGTGCTGTCTATTGAAACAGAGCTGACGAAACTCGCACGAGAGAAGGGCGTGGAGTTTACCTATGTGCTCGATCCCGACGAGCGGAAGAAAATCGAACTCGACGAGACGAAGCGCCTCATGCTCGAGCAGCTGAACCGGAAGTACATTTCTGAGCAGCACTGCGACCGGATTGCCGAAGAGCTCAAGACCAATACCACCTACGGCGAGAAAGTAATCGTCTTCGGTGCGAGCCAAGCGCACTGCACTATGCTCGCGAAGGCAATCAACAAAGCGTTTGCAACATTGGAAGACGAAGCTAGCCCGCGTTACGCGGAGGCCATCATTTCCGATAATAATGACCTAAACGCCACGTTTAAGAGGTGGTTCAAAGATGTAAACCATAAACCCTTTGTTGCGGTGTCAGTGGACATCATGGGTACGGGTGTAGACATCCCATGCGTTCGCTACATTGCGTTCGATGCGTTGACGAAGTCAGTAGGCAAGTACATCCAGATGCTTGGCCGTGGTACGCGACTTGATCCGAAGAGCGGCAAGTTCTCCTTCAAGGTCCTTGACTTCGTCGGCTTATGCGAGAGAATGGCGGACAACGGCAAAGGGACGCCGAAGCCAAACGTGGATACGGTGAAGGGCAGGGGCGGCGGTGCCGGTCCAGGACCGGGGCCTGGTCCGAAGGGCGAGTGGTTCATTATCGACAATCCCGATCCGGCCCACCTCATCCAGCGCATCTACCTGCACGGAGATCAAGTGAAAGTGATTGACAATATCCCAATCGAGAAAGCACGTTCACTATTTGAGGACCAATTGACGCAGACTAAGTCGCCAGGTGTGATTGCGCTCAAAGCCAAGGCCGAGAAGAACGCCGACTACCGGCCCGACGAGATGGAGCTCGACACGATAAGGACGTGGGCCAAGAACCCCGAAGTGTACTTGGATGAAGGACAACTGCAGCGTGTTTATGACTTCGATCAAGGGTCGATGTGGGATTTCTTTCTCCACGCGTTGGGCGTGCGCAAGATTCCGACACTGCGAGAGCGCATCGAACGTGGCTTCGAGGCCTACGTGAAAACTTACGACTTCACTGATGAACAGATTCAGGCACTCCGCGACCTGAAGGATATTGTCGCGGAGAATATCGAAGCCAAGAACAAGCTGTCGCCGAGGGATATCTTCAACAATCCGGTGTACCTCCGCATTATCGGCGCTGACTTCGAAGAGATGAACCGCAAATTCGAGCACCAACTGCCGAAGGTGTTCGAAGAACTTGAAGCGGCATTGCGAGTCTAACGACAATGGCACGATCAACCATTCACTACGCCGATACCGACACGAACAACATCCTGAAGCGTCTGCACAATAAGCTGCGACCGGCAGGCACTCCGGTGGAACGGGTCGAGTACATCATCGAACTCCTGTTGCTGCGCATCTTCGAGGCGAAGCTCAAGCAAGACGAGGAGTTCAAGCCGCTCCGCAACCTGTTTAAAGGCGAGCGCTACCGCCTACTGTTTTCGCACTTGCTGTCGCTCACCGGCGACCAGGTACTTGCCGAACTCAATAAATCGAGCTTCCCTTTTTACGCTACAATTCTCACGAAGAGCCGTGACGTTATTAAGGGCAATCTTCCAACAAAGATTCAGGATCAGCTGGTGCTCATGGAGGAAGTGTTCGCCAACTCGAATTTTACGAACAACGTCAAAGGTGGCGTAATTGCTGAAGTGATTGGTCTAGTCCATGAGATCGAGGAACAGCGCATTCTCCGCACGGACTTGCTGGGTGATGCTATCGAGTCGGCACTATCCGAGACCGGGGGCACTCAAGCTTTGGGGCTCTATCGCACTCCAGACCATATTCGCCGAATGATGATCGAAATGGTCGACCCCGATTTCACGGATACAATATTTGACCCTGCGTGCGGCACCGCTGGATTCTTGTTCGACGCGTATGAATACGTTATCGAGAAAGCCCGAAAAACGCGAAAGTTTCCACCTGCACACGTCGCGAACCAGTTTTATCGAACTGGCATTGGTGGGATAGAGTACCAGGGCCGAATTCGTAAGATGGCCGCTGTGAATATGTACATTCGCGGGCTCAATCCGCATAACATCGATCAGGGTGATTCCCTCAAAGCCTATGATCCCGGCCGGGACGCAGCGTCAAAGACCGTTGTTATCGCAAACCCTCCTTTCGGGGCTGAACGTGACCAGCCAGCTTACCCCAACGTGTGGGAAGATTTTGCGAAGGAATCGGAAACGACGATTCTGTTTGTAAAACTCATGTTCGACTTGTTGCGGGTAAATGGGCGCTGTGCTGTCGTTGTATCGGAAGGCTTTCTCACTTGGGACCAGAACAGCGCCTGTGCGCTTCGGAAGCTGCTATTGAACGACGCCAACCTTCGGGCAATTGTCAGTCTGCCGCAAGGAGTTTTTGTATCTAAAAATGGCCAAGGCGCAAAGACATCGATCCTGTACTTCGAGAAGGGCAACGCTACGAATTTCGTCTGGCACTACCGCATTGATAACGACGGGTTCTCGATGGGCACAACGCGGAAGACAATCGACGGCAGCCAAATTCCTGAGATGCTTACCCTCTTTCGTGAAGTAAAGCGAGGGAAGCTGCCGAAGGACACTGCCCGCAGCTTCTCCTTACCCAAGGAGTGGATAGAGACTCTCGATCCCAGGGCTATTGAGCGTCTCCGACGCGAGGTTGAGTCGAAGTTGCAGACCGCGGCCAGCGACCGCAGGGCCAAGCTTCGCACGCAGCTCCAAGGGAAGAAGGACAAAGGGGCAATCGACAATCACGAATTCAAGGAGAGAATTCGTCAATTGGATGCTGTGCTAGAAGCGCAGCGAGGCAATGAGATCGCCAAGGCCATTGAACGCGCCCACTCCTTCAGCTTCAACCTAATAAGCTACCGAAGCGAGTTGAGTGATGATGCAGTCGCAGCATGGCACAATGCTCTCGCTGGAGTGGTCGCAGCCGCGCGTATGTCAGTAGAGGAAAAGTACTCCACCTTGCATAGCGGTGTAGAAGTTAAAAAAGCGCTCACGGTGATTGCGTCTCTTGACCCACGTTGTGCCCTGCACGTTGATATCGTGCGTGAATATTTAGATGGACTGCCCGATGCTGCCATGAAGCGAGACAAGTCGCTGCGTGAGCTGGATAAGGTGGTAAAGACTAGCGGCCACCACGATCGGGTCGTGCTTCGTACGCTCGTTACTCAGAGACTCGAAAAAGCGGAAATCGTTCCCGCAGGCAACTACAAGCAATTGACCGTACGACTATACGGCAAGGGCGTAGTGCTCCGACAGGAGATTGCGGGCCGAGATATTAAGACGAATAATCAGTCGATTGGCCATTCTGGAGACATTGTCCTTTCCCGCATCGATGCGAGAAATGGGGCCTTCGGCATTATTCCACCAGAATTGGACGGGGCAATACTTTCACAGGACTTCCCCGTATTGTCAGTGAATAGCCACGTAGTGATTCCCGAATTCCTGGAATTTGTGCTGCAATCGAAGCCATTCTACAACCAGATAGAGCAATTGGTCTCTGGCGCGACAGGACGACGGCGAGCAGAAGTAGAAGTTCTGTTGGAATTGAAAGTGCCGTTCCCGCCGTTGGCAAGACAAGCAGAGATTGTGGAGATCGTTCGGAGGCAGCGGCAGATATTGCAGTCGGCGGACAGTATGATTAAGTCATATTCAGTCGACATTGGTCGGTCGCCCGCTCACTCAATCAGCATCGAGCTTGGTCGCGTCTGCGAATTCGTCTATGGCGATCCGCTGCCCGAAGGCAAGCGAGTGGACGGCCCCTATCCAGTTTACGGCGCGGGCAACATCATCGGTTATCACGATAGCTTCATTGCCGAGGGGCCCGTAATTGTCATCGGTCGTCGTGGGGCAACATCGGGAACGGTCATGTGGTCGGATAGTAGCTGCTGGCCCATTGACACGGCATTTTGGGTGCGCGTCACTCAACCGGAGAAGGTGATGCCCAGGTACCTGTATTACGTCCTGCTGACCTTGGGCCTCGCAAAGCACCAGTCTGGTGGCGCAATGCCCGGCGTAAACCGAAACGACATCTATAGAGAGGTCATTGCCTTGCCGTCGCTGACAGTTCAGACGCAGGCTGTCAAAAAGCTCGATAACCTTGAGACCGCGATGGCCGGAGTACGACTGCTAAGGTCAGATGCGGAACAACGATTGGAAGACCTCATCGCAGACCTGTGGATGGAATGACTAATAGTAGAGTATGCCAGAACGATTGAGAGCAAAAATTACTCCCGCTATTCTCATTTGGGCACGGGAGCAAAGCCACTTCACCGTTGAAGAAGCCGCGAAGAAGATTGGTGTACCCACGGAGATGCTGGCTGCCTGGGAGTCTTCCACTGCCCAACCGACGATCAGTCAACTTCGCAAAACGGCACATGTGTACCGATACAGCTTGGCTGTATTCTTCCTGTCGCAGCCACCCTTGGGCAAGTTTCAGCCGATTCGTGACTTTAGGCGGTTCACTGATGGTGTTGTGCCGAGTGTGTCTAGCGCCCTGCAACTCGCCATACGGGAGGCGTATGACAAACGTGAAAGCGCCCTCGATCTCTTTGGAATGCTAGACGAGAAGCCGAATGAGTTCACGTATACTACAACTCTGAATGCAGATCCGGAACGTGTCGCAGCCGAACTGCGCCAGTACTTTGGAATAGGTGCCGATGATCAGTTAAAGTGGAAGGACCCGCAGAGGGCCTTCACCGACGTTCGCTTACGATTTGAACATCAGGGTATCCTCGTCTTTCAATTCTCCCACATCAGCGCAGGCGAGGCACGTGGTTTTTCCATCGGAGAGTTTCCGCTGCCGTCAATCGTGGTGAACCGGACCGACACGACTGCCGGCCGATTATTCTCGCTCTTCCATGAAGTAACGCATATCGCTTTGCGAAATGTCGGTATCTGCAACGAATTTGAACGATCTGCGCCCAGCCGCAATGTGAAGAAGGACGTGGAAGTGTTCTGCAACTACGTTGCGGGTGCGGTTCTCATCCCGAAGAAGGACTTGCTTGGGCACCCGGTTGTGCACGGTCACGGGGCTAAGACCTGGTCGATTGACGACCTTGGGAAGATTGCACTCACAATCGCATGCAGCAGGTACGCCCTTGCCCGACGCTTGCTCATTTTCGACGTCATCACACCGACGGTGTATGACCGCCTTGTTGCCGAGCTCAATGAGCAGTTTTCCCGTCGGCCCAAGCAGAAGGGTTTCATTTCCCCAGCGGAGAACGTTGTGAGTTTGGGCGGCAACGTCTTTCCGGGCCTCGTCTTGGAGGCCTTCAGTCGCGATCACATTTCGGCCAGCACTGTCAGCAACTACCTTGGCCTGAAGCTGAAGCACTTGCAGAAGGTGCGATCAGCATTGGATCGAGCACTATGAGTCGTGGCAATTCGACCATCTACAGCCTAGATTCGAGCTCCCTGATTGTCGCGTGGACGGATGCGTATCCCATTGCAGCATTCGAATCCTTCTGGAAGAAGCTTGACGAGTTGATTGCCGCAGAGAGAGTCGTCGTTTCCGAAGAAGTCTTCTGTGAACTGGAGAAGCAGGACGATGACCTCTTCAAGTGGGTCAAGGTGCGCCCAAAGATGGTAGTCCCCCACACGGAAGAAATCCAGGATGCCGTCATCGAGCTCCTGAAATCCCACCCGCTGCTCATCAAAGCAACGGGTACGAATCGGTCGGGCGCAGACCCCTTCGTGATTGCCCTCGCGCGATGCAGGAAGGCTGTGGTCATTAGTCAGGAACGGACTGGAAGCAATGGGAAGCCAAAGATCCCTGATGTCTGTAGTCACTACAAGGTACCATGTGAACGCCTCAAGTATCTCATTGCCAATGAAGGTTGGAAGTTTTAGTGCTTGCGTTCGCAGTTAGATTTCCAACTTCAGTGCCGAGCGCGAAAAACGAGATGACATTTCATCTTGCTAAAGCCACACCGTAGTATTTTACTGAAACATGAGCCTTTCACTCCCAGCAACTTTCTGTTGGACAAAGATCCAAGCGGAGGCAGGCGATCCGCTCGACGAAATTATTCGTCGCAAAGAAATCGAACGGCAGGCCGGCAGTGGCCTATTCTTCTGGGGAATTGGGAACTCGCTTGGTTCAAAGGTCCTTCCAATAGTTTCAGGCGAGGTGAGTGTTGTCGTTTTTTCGAAGATGCCTTCGAAGCCGAAGGCAATGGACTCTGATCCAGATTCGGTGGCCCTTTGGCTGAAATACAGAGACCACTCCGGAAATCTCGCCGATATTCCTGAGCATGTAGTGCTCAAAAGCAGAGCCTTCGCCGGTGGCGGCGCGAAGAAGAAGCACTATGCCCTAGTTTGCAGCGCCGATACTCCCCTGAAGATCGCGTCCCTTGGCATGTTTGATATCGGCGACTACCGCAATTGGGGAAGCAGCAACCCACAAATTGGTAGCTCGCAAGTGACATCAGTTGTCGAACTGAGCGACATTAATAAGAACTTGGTTGTCCCGAGGAAACAGTACCAAATTAACATGGTGGCCAAATTGGTCGCGCCCTTTTTTGTGACACTTTGCGATCCCGTAAGCTTGACTCGTGAAGAAGTTCAGTCGTTGCGCTCTATATGTACCGATTCGCCGTCCACGAGTAACTACGTGAGCAAGTTGCGCGCGTTTCGTGACGCGTTAGTGTACGATGCTACACGCCGTCACTGAACCAAGGAGCGGCTGAGTGTGGCCCAGACTTAGGGCATTACATAATCCGCTATTTTCGGGCTTTTGCAGCCTCTTTCTGGGGTGGGCGCCATGCAGGGGCATCACTAAGCAGCTGGTGCTCACCCCGTGAAAAAACCATTTCCGAATTTATAGAAATGTACTCAGGCATTCGCCGTGCGGTACGCCCGTAGAAGTTCTTCAATTTGTCATCAGTTATGCGCTGGCCGGCAAAGAGGGGTTTCTTGTTCTCCACTCGATCGACTACCATGTTGCATGACCTCAGGCTTGGTCGATCATCCAAATGATATTGATGAATTTCCCGGATCATTTCGGAGACAACGTAACCCTGGGAACAAAGAAAAGTCTGAATGTTAAACATGGCTTTTCGACTCCAGTCCTCTTTATGTGCGAAGGGTAAGAGCGCCATTCCCCAGCTCGGAGCTGGTTTGCAAAATTCCATGCAGCGGGCAAGAAACAACTTTCCGCATTCTCCACCGTCGGCAGAGCCATACGGCGGATTCGTATAGAATACGTCATGTGCCTGAGCAAACTCAGGCGGCACAGGGTTGCGGACATTGTACCGATGGCAAGTTATGAGGTCTGGAGGAATGTCGAGGTCCTTAATCGCTTGCTCGATGAACGCAAGCAGGCGCTCATCAAAATCGAAGACCCTAATCTTTGATGGTGCTTTGAAAATGCCTTTGTTTGCTAAGTGCGCGACCACCAAGGACATGCAATCGCCATCTCCGACCATGACCACGTCTCGGTACTTGAGATAGTCGATAGCCAGAAGTGCTTGCACAAGTTGACTGCCGGGTAACATGAAGATTTGATCGACCGTACGGAGTGGTCGGGGGCGGTCGGGGTGTTGTGTAACTTGAGCGACGAGATCTACCCACGCCGGTTCAGGCCGAAGGTAGCGACGAAGTTCCTCTCCGAACATCTGAGACCTCCGTTAGAATACTGTTCAGGATCGTTGTGGATCAATATATAAATATAGCCAAAGGGCTCTTCGAGTGCAACTCCTTCTGCTTTGAATGTCGAGCGCGTATCGAACTATGCTCTTGAAGCACTTACCGTTTGGAGGCATGCTGCGTCTGCTGAATCCTATAATAAGTGGTGGTGGCGAGAATGTGGTGATGCTTGCAATTCAACTTGGTGGGGCGTAGATTTGTTATGGCCAGATTGGCTATAGAGCCACCAAAAACACGTGGGTTTATAGTGTGAACATGGAGCTATACAATTGAACCTGCTGAAATTCCATGACTAGGCGCAATCCTACGCACACAATAAGGACGGGGTTCCTCTACGAGGAACTTTGGGCACTTGACTACTGTACCAAGTGGCTCGCTCAACCGGATCTCTATCAGAACGTTCAGTTCCAAACCGCGCCGTCCGAAGCAGACGCTGGCCGCTTTTCGCTTGACGACGTCGTCCTACGCATGAAGGATGGCGCGTACGAACTCTGCCAAGTTAAGCACCGAGAGTCCCCGGAGCGAAATCTGTGGACCTGGGATCAGTTGCTCAACCCCGAAAAGCCTCGAGGATCATCGCTCCTGAAGAAGTGGTCGTCTTCCTACCGGAAGCTCATCCGGGCTGGACGAATCTCCGAAGCGTTCCTCCTCACTAACGGCGCAGCGGACGTCACAGTATCGAGATTTGTCGCACCTGACGGACGACTGAGGATCGAGGACGTGCGTGGGCACGACGGCGACCTTTATGCCCGCATTGCGGCTGAGGTTGGCGTAGATATACTCGATGATTTCTTCGCCGTTTTCCGGTTCCGGTTTGGACAGTCGGGCGTAGATGATCTCGCGTCTCGTACAATCTCTGCTCTGCATGGTCTTCGTGCTACCGACAGTGGCATTCTGTCAGTCACCGATCAACTGCGCAAGGAATTCGGTGCGAAGTTTCCTCGCGCCATCAGCCTCGACGAGATCCGCGCTTGGTGTGACTTCGACGTGCCTCGCAAACTCGTAGAGGCGTTTGAAGTGCCGAGCGATTTCCAGTGGTTCAATGAGAACACGCACAATCAGCTTGTGGAAGCCCTCCGTGCTCCGGAAGGTGGCCTTCAGGTTATCGTTGGGAAGCCCGGCTCCGGAAAGAGCACCTACCTGTCGAAGCTACACGATGTCTTAGTCGACAAAGGCGTGGTCTGTATACGTCACCACTATCACCTCGCCCCAAGTGATGAGAATCCTCAGGAACGGCTCCCAGCGCATCGCGTCGTTGAAGCTATTAAGGCGCAGTTCAAAGAACACCAGGACGCCATTGGATCGCTCGCGTGGCTCAATTCGGCAGGCGTTGACCTGCGAGAATTCATTGCGCAGGCTGCACAGCACTTCGCTGCAGCAGGGAAAGCGTATGTCTTCATTGTCGACGGGCTCGATCACGTCCCCCGCTATGAAAGCGCAGATGAACTGCAAACATTCCTTCGCCAGGTGTGCCAACCGCAGCCTGGACTCTGGATACTCCTGGGCATGCAGGAAGTGGCAGAGCCGCATCTCCCGCAGGTTGTGCTAGATAAATGCCCGAAGGCATCTTGGATTGAGGTCCCTGGCCTGACTCAGGACGCCGTCGACGCTGTCGTACGGAAGAACGAAATCGGACTCACATTGCCTAAAGAACCGCCCGTGCTCCAACCGCTACTGCAGCGGATCAATACGCTTACCAGCGGCAATCCCTTGCACCTTCGGTACACGCTCCGGCAACTCAAGATCGCCAAAGGCACGACTGAAGTGAACCAGTTCGATCTCGACCAATTGCTCCCGCTGAACCAGGAGATCGAGCAGTACTACGCTGCGCTGTGGCGGCAGCTGCCGGCCCTGAGTCGTACGCTCTTGGTCGCACTGCAAGTCGTCAAGGAACGACTCAGCGAGACTCAGTACCTTAGTCTCGCTACACAATTGGCTGTGGCCCCAGCGGACATACACACCGCGTATCAGGGCATCCAGCACCTGCTCGTTGTGAAGCGAACCACGGTCGAAACGTTTCACAACAGCCTCGAGGTGTTCGTGGCGAATCAACCAGAGTGCAGGACAGAAAGTGCTGCAATCTTGCTGCGAGTACGGCACTGGCTTGAGGGCAGTACGGAAGAGTACCTCAAGTGGGGACTGCTGCCGGTGGTAAAAGCTGAACTCGGTGATCACGCAGATCTCTTTGCCATTGACCGGCAGTGGGTCATAGATGCACTGGTACGCCGTCGACCCCAGCACACGGTCCACCGTCTCATTGAGGCTGCGACTCGATTCGCCTTCGAGGACGGTGACTTCGCAAAGGTATACGAACTCGGTTCGCTGGGCGGTTACTTCGAGAGCAATACGGACTTCAGCAGGTCATTGGCCGACCGTCTGTGGATAGCTACCCTCGTGGCGGAGAGGCCACGTGCCATCGACACCAATCTCAAGGGCCTGCGCCCTGCGCAGGTTGCCGCTGTGGTGCGGCTCGCCGATCAACAGGGCGAACTCGAGTCCATTCTGGACGACGCCATTGACCAGATTAACAGCGTCCACAGGGAAGCGGAATTCAGGCGGAAGGGAGATTGGTCGAACGAACCGCCGGAGGTCTCGCTTGCCATCATTGAAGTGATTGCGCGCGACCGCCAGCACGACCCCCAGCGCATGCTCGACTACTGTCTGCAGTTTCGCGACTTGGAATGGAGCGCAGACTTCTTGGGCAGCTACGTGACGACCCTACTGCGCACGGGCCAGACGAGTACAGCGCAGTGGCTGCTGCGACAGGCGTTCGAGCCTGATGAACTGGTAGCACTCCTGAACGCAAGTGTCAGGGAAGAGTTCATGCAGCGGTCGGCGGCGCTGTTGGATGTAGTCAAGGCGCTCGCTGGCAAGGCCGTGCCGCCGTCGGTTGCGCTGTACCTCGCTCTTCACGGGGCGACGGAGCAGCCGCCCGTTGCGCTGCCAACGTACGACGCGCTTCCGGATACGGTTCCAGAGTTCGATTCGAAGTCGCGACCGGCGCGAGCGCTGCTTTTCGCAGACGGAGTTGTCGCAGCAATTGTGCTGGTCCTTCGCGGGGACTCGGCCGTCGTAGCGACTTGGCTGGATCGCGCACCGCGACGCTGGTCAGTGGACATGTTCGCGGCCTTGCTCGAATTCGCCACCCGCTATGGAGAAGCGATTCGTTCATCGCGGCCACTCGACGTACACGCACTGTGGCAGTCTCTCGCCTCGGTGACACCGCTCGAGTGGCCTGAGGATCGCGAGAGGCTCGAGTGGCAAATGGGCATGTCTCTAGTGGTTCGCGAGGTACTCGACACGCTGGTGGGCGTCAATACATTCCTCGGACACCGCGTCGCGCTCGACGTTGCCACCATGGCCGCCATCGTCCCACGCGCGTACTTTGGCCCCGAGCGGATGGTGGAGTACGTAATCGCCGCAGGGCGACCGCTGTTGGATGCACAGAGCTTTCGCCAGTACATCGCCGACGAGCGCACGCGCTACCCGCAGATCATGGAGGAGTTCCCGAACCGTGCCGAGCACTACCTAGACTTGGCAGCAATCAGCAGCATGTATGCTGATGACGCCGCGCAACAGGAATTCTGCAGGAGAGCAGCGAACTGCCTCCTTGGGTACGGCTCGCACAAGGACACCTACATCTACCGTGTGCTCAACGCCGTCGAATACTGCCACGCCGCAGGATCGACGCGCACTCGCGAGTGGTTGCGCCGCCTGATTCCGATTGCCGTGCACATTCGCAAGTTTACGGATGGCGATGAACTCCAGAGTGTGCCGGACGCCCTCGCTGATGCGATGAGCAGCGTCGATGTGGGCATGCTCTGCCACTACTGGGCGTGGGCCTGCCGGAGGGAGGAGTACACCCTCGCCCAGACTCTCTTCAGTCGGATCGTCACGGTCGCGAATCTTCGCGATCCGTTCTTTGCGGCGCTTGCTGAGACGTCGCTCGACCAGGAGTCGCTGACGGCGCTGCGGACGCGAGCGATTTCCGAACCCGAAGCAGCCGCGGCGGTCAGCCGTATTGAGGCAGTCTTCGGAGCAATTGTCTTCCCAAAGCGTGACCAATCGTCCTCATCCTTTAAAGAGTACGGTCAGTCGGACGTAGCAGCTGTGGCCCCAGATCGCCTTGATGCTCATCTGGAGACTCTCGATAGCTACGACCGGCAACGATTTT
The DNA here is from genome assembly GCA_040753875.1 of Candidatus Zixiibacteriota bacterium. Classification (NCBI taxonomy): domain Bacteria; kingdom Pseudomonadati; phylum Candidatus Zixiibacteriota; species Candidatus Zixiibacteriota bacterium. Next base: position 108,389 of record JBFMDV010000001.1, read on the forward strand.
TGGGTGTCTGGGCGAACCATTGGCTCGGGGCGTCGAACTCGCAACGGGCGACAGCTTATAGCATTTTGAAGCGGCGCATTGCCGATACGAAGCCTGAGTTGGTGGATAGTCAGGTGCTCGACGCTGTCGCAGGCTATGAGCTATCGCTGGCGCCGGAGAGCGCCTTCACACTGCTTACTTGGGCGCAAGCCAACGACCGGGGCTGGGACACCTATTGGAACAAGCCCGAGTATGCCGTGAGGCGATGGAGTATCGTACAGCAGCACTTTCCGGGACGCCACCTCGAGTTCTTCGAGAAAAGCGTGCGGCAGTACGACCAGCGTCCGGGACACAATCACCACGTGTTCTTTCCGTTGCCGAGGGGAATTGAGTACTTCGCTCGGTTCAATGAACTGACGCTCATTGAACATGTCACAGAGACTGCAGTGTCCTTCCTCGAAAAGCTCATGGCCGACCTCGTGGTGCCCACTCCGGAATGGATTGATGAGTCGCAACCCGATGCCGTTGACTTGCTTCTTGCCAGGCTTACCTCGCCGTCGCCCCTCGTGCGTGAGCGGACGGCAACGGCCGTCGCTAAGCTCCTCAACGACCAGGGCACGCGCGCGGAGCTTGTTCCCAAACTGCAGAACTGGCTCTCAAATCAAGAATTGGAGACAATGTCTGCACTCGGCTTACTGATCACTCTGAAGGCCGTGTTGGATGGTACGCAGTTTCCCGAACCGGAACTCAATGCGATTCTGCGCGCAGTACCGCATTCGAGTGTTGCTATGGACGAACTCGTGGAAGAGCTTCGCGTCCGCACGGGCCTGCCGTTGCAGGACTGCGGTCAGTGGGCTGCCGTCGGACACGTGCGATCAGCATACGCTCCGAGCAAGGCGATCCTGAAGGGCATGGAACACGGCTTGCCCCCAATTTACCGGGAATATGCAACGATTGCGGAGACGAGTGGCATTCCGCAATTCACCCGACACTGGTGCCAAGTTGCCGATGATATCGTTGATCACATGGCCATCGCTGAACCCGGTGACGATGTCGCCTACTTCATGGGCGTTCGACACGATCCACGCCTCGTAGCAGCAACGACGCAACTGACCGAGGTACTCAAGACCGCTTTCGTTCGAGTGCTTCAGCACTACTATACACAGAAGCGTGTGCCTGAACCGTTCCTGCGAAAGTGGTCTACCTCCACGATTCCAATCGATTTGTCTTACTGGCAGGTGACGCCCTCCCGTTGCCCTGCTTGGTGGCCGAGAATCGTAATGCACAATGCGTATAGCAACGAGACTCGGTCTTCAGTTGCTGGTATTGAGTACCAGCGTGCGCTGGAGGAACTCGTGGGTCGAGCCGGACCTGAGATAGTCATAGGCCTCAACGGAGAGATGCTACCTACAGCCGCAGCCGATATCGACGACACTGTCTCGGTAAGCATCTGCATGTTTGGTTTCGCGTATGACGTGAGAGGGCATCGATTGCCAAGCGCTACAGATGTCGCCGCAAAGGTCCTCGCCATGCCTTTAGTGAATGTGAATCCTGCGAATCCAGGCCGTTGCCTGAGTTTCATGGAAAACCACACGCACCACGTTTGCATGGAGATGGAGTCGATTGACATCGATGACTTGCGAGTATTTCCGCTGGTAGCTGAGGGCAAGCCCTGGCCAATTTCAACGTGGCAGTGGTTCCGAGGCTACCATCCTTTCCTTATGCCAGTGCCAGAATTAACTCCCATCGACAGTATTCAGCCAATGGGAAACGAGATCGAGTTTCGCGCAGCTCAACGCAGAGTGGCCGCGTGCGCTGACTGGACAGAGGGGCTGTCGGATCGACTCGTTGACAAGCATGAGGGGCACCACGGAACCTACTTGGTGATGCAACGCCACGTCGTCGATGCGTGGTTGGCGAGTAATGGGCTGCGTCTTGGGTTCGTTGCGAAAATTGCTGTCAATCAGCAGAAGTATAGGTACGAGGAACCTACGGAGGTCACAGATTTCAGGCTATTTGGTGTGAGTCCAATAGTCATTCCGCGAAGGAGATAACCACCTATCGCTTCCCGGGCCAAAGAAAAACACCCCACGGTTTCCCGTAGGGTGTGTTGAGTGTTAGTTGGTTATTACTTCAGTAAGAGCATCTTCTTCGTCTCCACCGCGTCACCCATGGTGATCCGGTACAGGTACACTCCAGAGGAGTTGGCACTCGCATCCCAGGTGACCTGGTGGTCACCAGCAGGCTGCGCCGCATCGACGAGGGTTGCCACTTTCTGGCCCAGGATGTTGAACACATCGAGGGTCACGTGCGTGGCAGCCGGGAGGCTGTACGCAATCACGGTCACCGGGTTGAACGGGTTCGGGTAGTTCTGGTTCAGCGCGAAGGTTACGGGGAGTTGAGCCGAGGGCTCACCGACCACCTGCTTCGCGAGCGGCGCACTGTAGTCAATAAAGACGTCGAAGCCTGTCGGGAAGCCGTTCGTTGAGTAGTTAATAGCGAAGATCCGCGTCTCCTGGTCGAAGATCGCAATGTCCGCGGCACCGTCTCCATCGTAGTCTCCCGGGTCTGGGAAACGATATGAGCTTATGCCGTACCACGGCAGCATGAGGTCGAAGCCACTCGCCAAGTCCGGGCCGTAGTTAATCCGGTAGTAGCCGGAAGCCTGCTCGTACTGGGCGTAGTCATCCACCCCGTCACCGTTGTAATCAGCAGGACACGGAATAATGCTCTGCGATTCTCCGTACCATGCGTAGTTGACGTTGTAGCCCGTGGCGAAGCCGTCGGCGGCGTAGTTCACCATGAGGTGGCCCGTGCTCGACCGGTCGAGGATCGCCATGTCGGCAGCGCCGTCCCCATCGTAGTCCGCAGGACACGGCAGGACCGTAGGGCCGGACCCGTAGTACGGGTACGACTCGGTGAAGCCGTCCGCCAGGTTCGGGCCGTAGTTAATCTGCCACAGCCCGCTCTGAATGGACTTGTCGAGTTGGGCGTAGTCGTCGTAGCCGTCGCCGTTGAAGTCCGCTGGGCACGGGATGATGTCCAGCGAGGTCCCGTACCAGTCGCGCATCTCGGTGAAGCCGTCCGCCAGGTTCACGCCGTAGTTCACCATGAGCGTCCCGTGCTGGTAGCTCCGGTCAAGCTGGGCGTAGTCGGCGTAGGCGTCCCCGTTGTAGTTGGCGGGGCAGGTCCAAATGCCCGTGCTCGTGCCGTAGTACGGGAAGGCGCTCTCGAACCAACCGTAGCCGGCAGTCCAATCGACGTACAGGGTGCCCGTCCCGCGTTTGTCCAAGAGGGCGATATCGTCCTTCCCGTCCCCGTTGTAATCGGCGGAGGCGGGGAAGATTGGCGGGATAGGGGGCGTCGGCGGAGCGACGACCTGCACCCAGATGGGGTGCTGGTTGGTCCAGCCGGTGAGGGGCGTGTTGCCGTGGTAGGGGCGGAAGTAGATCGGATACGTCCCGGGGGTAGCGTCTACTGGCACCTTGCCAGTGAAGCTGAACCACGCATTCTGGCCGTGTCCAACGTTCGCAGCACCTTGGGCAACCACGCGCTGGTGGTCGTTCGCAATCCAGATACCGTCACCCGGATACAGCCAGCTGTTCGCTTGGTTTCCGCCAGATACGCAGGAGCGTAACTCGACGTAGCTCGGATCACCCGTCCCGCCGGTGTTGTGCCAGGTTACATTCCCGGTATTCTCGTACGAGACGATGAACCCGTAGCTGTCTCCGGCGTGAAGTGTGATGGTCGTGGCAGGACTCTGGGCGTGCCACTGGCAGGCAAATTCAGGAGCGGGCGAGTAATCTGGATCGCGAAGCCATCCCTGAACCACATACCCGCCACCAATCGACTGAACAGAATATGGGGCTTGTGTAGATAGCGAGAGCTGAATTGGATTGTCGACGCTCGATGTAGCTCGGTTCTGGTCGATCATCTTCACATAATTCGATCCGACCTCCGCTATGATTCCAACGTGACCGGAGTTTTCCTCCCCCTCAGCTTCGCCAAAGCAAAGTATGTCTCCCGGTTGGGGTTTCGTTGAACTCCCCTGAGAGTATGCGACGAGATTGGGCCCAACGTCATCCTGGTCTTTCTTGGAGAAAGCATTCTTGGCTTCGCCCCAAGACGTAGATATTGGATCTCCTACTTCGACACCATAAAACCGTTTGACGTACTCTACACACTGCCATTTGTAGCCGTACGTGGTGCTGCCATTTGAGCAACCAGTGCCGTTCCACTCGCCGGTGGAATAAGCATCCACATTTTGGTAGCTGGCAATTTCCGCACCCCAATTTCCGCACGCGTCCTTGCAATTGCCGTTTTCATCGAACGGGTCGCAGGCCAGTGCACGCGTCGTGGGGACCACGCTTATACAGCAGAACCAAAACACCAATAAAAAGAAGCGAATCATAAGCTCCTCCATTCTGAACGCACAGTTGCGCGCTTGTTAGATTTTTAACGGACTATGTCTGGTTTCTTGAAGTGATTTGCGAAGAGTTTATTGGGTGAACGATTCTATTATGGATTGATACATTACGTGATAATCTGCAAAGGGTACTTTATCCTCTAAGACGCCAAGGTTGACTGCTATGAGGTAGCTTCCGGCATTGGCAATAGCAGCATAGTTTTCAGTGTTCAGCTTATAGATGTTCCCGTTGAATTCACCAAATGCGATCGTCTCATTAGATGAAACTAATGTTCCTTCAGGTGCAAAGAGCCAATTCTTGTCAATCCACGAGGCCACTTGAGAAAAATCCCCAGGCATCGCCTTAATGAATGGGATAGGTTCCTGAAACTGTGGGGGCGCGACGGAAATGGTTTTGTTAGGATAGGTACTCAGTTTCCAGTCTTTGGGGAATTTGAACGTGAAACCATAGTCCTTGTCGGTGTAAGTGCGCCAGTCAACGGTGTTCACGGAAGAGTTGCTGTTCAGTGCAGAATTCGTATTTGAACTCGCTTGGTTGCGATTCAGATTGCTCGAGACATTTGCGTTGTCGTTTGTCGCAGCGTTTACATTGCTACCGCTATTAGCGTTGGTATCACTGTTCACTACTGTGTTTACATTGCTATTGGCGTTAAGCGTAGCGTTCGAATTGTCATTCTCGTTGCCTTTGGTGTACACGTACAGACTCAGTCCGACTATGGCGGCGACGATTACGACAATGATAGTCCATAGCACAGCTTTTGGCGTCTTCTTGGGGGAAACGGGGATTGGCATGTCGGTGGCCATATGGAAACCCGGTTAATGGAAGGGATGAACCAATCCTGGCACTCCGGCCCTCAGGCGTCAAGGACGGAGATAGCGACTGTTATCCGCAGGTGTTGCTCGCCAGAGCAATTGTTCCGCCTATACAGCCCTCGCGCATCGTGTAGAATTAGTTTGTCGAAGGAGCCCTTGGAATGACGGAGAGCTTGGGTGAGTCAGGAAAAAGGTTCGAACATCGTCTACTAGGGCCCACCACTTAGACAAGGGGGCCACTACACGCGTGTTTTTTGGCTCAGCTAAGCGCAAATGTGCGGGTTCGAACGGCGACTTTTCCTGCTTCGCGGTCTTTACCGTACGTTGGACGAAAAGCAACGGCTTTTGCGGCTCAATCGTGAGAATTTTGTCTCGTAGCGTGAGGTTCGAACCGGTAAACCGGAGTATTGCTCTTCGCTCCTCTGGAGAGCCGGTCCTGAAGGCATTACTTGCTTGTGCGGCAAAGTCAAAAACCTCCTCGCACCGCTTGACCATGGCGGTCACGCGGCCGTCGTTATCGTGCAGGAGTTCGCGCAATCGCGCCCGTTCCGTCTCGAGTTCTCGCTTCTTATTCACGTACTCGTCATCCGTCAGGAGGCCCCGCAGGCGGAGGTCGACGAGTTCCGATAGCTGTCGTGCGCACGCCGCGTACCGCTTGGCCGTTCCGTCGAACGCCGCGCGGTCTTTTTGGGCCTCTTCTTCGTTCAAGGCTCGTGCTCGCCCTATTGCCCAGTCACGCAGACGAGGGGAAATCGTGACAGTTTGGAGAAAGGCCTCGATTTGCCGCTCTAACGACTTCACTTCGATGACGGGTTGCGTGCAGGCGACGCCCGCCTTGCGCTTCGTGCAGTGGTAGTAGACGTACTCGCGCCCGTAGCGATTCCGCTTCTGCTCGGCGGTCACGGACGCGCCGCACTCGCCGCACTTCATGAGGCCGGTGTAGGCGAACGACGGTCGGATGGAAGGGCGAGGATTGGTCGAATTGCCGAGAATGCGCTGGGCGTGGTTGAATTCGGCCAGCGAGATCATTGGCGCGTGTTTGCCTTGGAAGAACTCGCCGTTAATGACAAGCCCACCGTAGTAGAATGGATTCTGGAAAAGGCCGTACAGCGCGGAGCGCGTTAGCGGCTTCCCACCCCTGCGCTTGAATTGCCGGGTCACGAGGCCCCACTCGCGCGTGGCAATCTGGAGAATACGGGGCGGCGTGTGCGCGCCGCCGAGGAGGAGGTCCCACATGCGACGCACGAGCGGAAAGCGCTCCGGATCCTTCACAATCGTGCGATTTACGGGATCATTCAGGTACCCGAGCGGCGGCAATCCTGATATCCACCCGCGTTCCAGTTTGGCGCGGATACCCCGCTTGACGTTGTCGGACAGGTCATCCACGTACTTCTTCGCCATGCCGAATTCGAGCTGCATCCAGAATTTGTCGTTCCCGGTGTTCAGGAACGAGCGGTGCGGCGTATGGATTGCCGCGAGCTTGCGTTCCTCCATCGCCCAGATGACCGCCCCGCCGTCGACGGGGTTGCGGGCCAGACGGTCGAGCTTCCAGACCAGGACGCCGTCGAACTCGCCGCGCTGAATACGCGCGAAGAGGTCGTTGAACACCGGCCGACCGGGGGACTTCGCAGACTTCGACTCGGTGAGTACACAAACGATAGACAAGCGTTCGCGTGCAGCGAACTGCTGCAGTTCGCGAATCTGGGAGTCAATAGAGAGAATCTGCCGGTCCTCAGATTCGGTCGATTTGCGGGCGTAGATGGCTATGCGCGGCATAGAGTGACGTTAATACTTCGCGTGATGATCCGTTCGTGCATCGGTTGCGTGGTGTTTGGTTCGCAGGAGCAGGAGGGGCATGCCAGCCAGCGTAGCTGGGCCGCCCTGTGGAAAACAACGGGGCACATCATGCTGTCGGGGACAATTACTCCTTAGAAGAAGCTCAGAATCTGATTGACAACCCCCAGCGAGTGGCCTACTTTTGTCAGAGT